>JAFPXW010000231.1 GCA_017394565.1 Oscillospiraceae bacterium
GAGATTGTTCTGCTTGAAGGACGTCGTCACCGTCGATGCGACCTCGAATGTACTGCCGTCGGCATAGACTGCATCCAGCTGGTGATCCGGCGGTTCCAGCTCATGCTTCTGCTGCTTCTGGCTCATCTCGATGAGGCTCGTCATGTCGATGGACTGCGCCTCGATGGAGATGGGGTATGCTGTCATTGTGTCACGCTGGAGGTCGTCGATGTAGGCATTGATACCCGTCGAAAGCGCGAGGATCAGCGCGATGCCGATGATACCGATGGATCCGGCGAAGGATGTCAGGAGGGTTCTGCCTTTTTTCGTGCGCAGATTATTGAAGCTCAGTCCCAGCGCCGTCAGCGGCGACATGGAGGAATGTCCCATATTCTCGTGACGCGCCGGCTGTTCGGCGGCGGTGGATTTGAGGGGATTCGTGTCCTCCAGCACATGACCGTCCTTGACGCGGACGATGCGGTTGGCATACTGCTCGGCGAGTTCCGGATTGTGCGTGACCATGATGACCAGCCGGTCCTTGGCAACTTCTGCCAGCATATCCATGACCTGCACACTGGTATCACTGTCAAGCGCACCGGTCGGTTCGTCTGCCAGCAGGATCGCCGGATTATTGACCAACGCACGTGCAATGGCAACTCTCTGCATCTGCCCGCCGGACATCTGGTTCGGCTTCTTGTGGATCTGTTCGCCGAGTCCGACACGTTCGAGGGCTTCCCTCGCCCGCCGGCGGCGTTCGGATTTGGAGATGCCGGAGATAGTCAGTGCCAGTTCCACATTGGCTAAAACCGTCTGGTGCGGGATGAGGTTGTAGCTCTGGAACACGAAACCGATCGTATGGTTGCGGTAGGAGTCCCAGTCCTTATCCTTGTACTGCTTGGTAGAAATGCCATTGATGATGAGGTCGCCGGAATCATAGCGGTCGAGTCCGCCGATGATATTCAGCAGTGTCGTTTTGCCCGAACCGGATGGGCCGAGGATCGCGACAAATTCGTTATCGCGGAAATTCAGCGAAATATCATCCAGCGCTGTTTGTACCAGATCGCCGGTGACGTACTGTTTCCGGATGTGTTTGATCTGAAGCATGGATCATTCCTTTCTATCATGCGGGAGCCTGCTGCTCCGCGGTGCTACCGTTTGCTCATGTTAACTCTATTATTATAGCACATCTTCTACGGAAAGTAAAGTGTTTTCACAGAAAAATCGCCGAAGCTCCCCAAAGCTCCGGCGATCTTATGATTCCCAACGTTTCCCAAAATCCCTCGATCAATCCTCCTGCACCATCTGGTTGTCCAGCCGGTAAGAATCCGTCCCCTCAATGCTCTCACGCGGCACGACGATCAGCACGCGGCGGTAGCACATATCCGGTGCCGGTGTTTTGGCACGATGGTCTGCGTGTGGACGATGATCGTCTTGCCGCGGCGCTCCACCGATGCGCACTCCGTCACCTGCGAACTCGATGCCGACCGTGTTTTCACGACATAGACCACGTTGTCCTTGAACGTATCCTCCGTGATCGTCTGCAGCGGCTCATCAATGACATACTCCCCGTCCACATACCGGTGCGTGTGCATCTTCAGCGAATCCCAGTTCTGGCAGACCTCGATCGAGAAAGCCTTGCGATTCTCCACGGTATTGTCACGGACGATCTGCGTTTCCTGCGTGAAGTCGATATTGCCGTCCTCCCACGGGCACTGCACGAGAAGCTCGCGCTTGAGGAGCGCCAGATCAAAAACATCCACCACGCCGTCATGGTCAAGATCCGCAAGATTCCGGTCGGTCAGCTCCGCGCTTCCGGCAAGGTAACGATGCAGGAGCGTCACATCGGACACGCCAATCGCGCCGTCCCCATCGCAGTCGCCGATTTTCGGAGTTTTCATGTCAGAAGCCTTGATCTGCGTCACGGACAGATCGTCCGCCACACGGAAATATCCCACTGCACTCTCCCAGATATGCTGGTCGTCCTCCCACGGAATGATCCGCGAGTCCGTGATCTGGAGTTCACCGGCTCTGGTCGGGCGGTACAGACGGATGTATTGCGAACTGCCGCCGGTCGGCAGTTCACCGAGGTATTTTTCACTCATGTACTGCTGCATCACCTGCTCACACGCACCGCTGCCGAGCATCGAGATCGTCGTGCCGATGGCGGTGGAGCCATTATCGCGATCACAGTCCACGATGTAGCCGTGCTGTACGGAATATTTGCCGTTCGCGTTGTAAAAATTCCTGTGTTCTGTGACGCAGTCCGGCATCCAGCCGAACACGTCTGTTTCCGTGATCGTACCGTCCTCTGCGACATCGAATGCAAAACTCGTCCGTCCGGTTTCGCGGTTGTCTGATTCCCGATAGCTGACCCAGTCGAAGGACAGCTCGCCTGCGGTTTCCGGATGGTAAACGCTGACCGTGATCTCGTAATACGCCTGCTCCAGTGCGACGGTATCCCCATAGAAATACGGCACACGCAGTTCATCCATCAGTTCCAGAAATTCCGCATACGCCTGTTCATCGGACGGATCCGGTACACTCAGTACATTGGAGATCTCTGCTTCATAGATCGGCTGTGCGAGTGCAGAGGCATTTTCGGTCGTGCGGATCCCAGATGCGTACCGCGCTTCCAGACGGACGCAGCAAATATAACCGTCCTGCACATACGTCCGTCCGTGTTCGTTGTAAAATTCAACAGCTTTGACATAATCCGTCGGGATCCAGTCCGGAAGTGTCGCCGTATCCGCGGCTGCGGCTGTCAGCGGCAGCGAGGACACGCCCAATGCTGCTGCGGCAAGGACTACTAAAAATTTGGTTTTCATGAGATACCCTCCTCAATTTAGAATGAAATGCTCTGCGATCCCGATCAGCGGATCGGGGCTTTCTTCATATCCGGTCATCAGCGTGATACCGCCGCCGTCATCCCAGAACAGGACAAAGATCTGCGCCGGTGCGATATCCGCTTTGGAACGGCACAGCTTTCCGCTGCGTCCGTTGATCGTAACATCCTCACAGAGATGACTTGCTATGCGGTAATTGAAATAGAATTCCGCATAGGTAAAATGGCTGAGCTGGTAGGTTTTCTGCTCCGGAGATGTCACAAGGAAATTGTGCGCCGCGGACTGCTCGCCGCTGACCAATCCCTGATCCTCCATTGTCCATCCGTCCAGCGTGAACGTGTAGTTCACCTCGTCATGGGAATACTGCTGCGCCGCCACGAACGTGATGCGGTGCATCTCCTTGTCCTGCATCTCCTCCGTGAAACCGGTTTCGATGGGTTCTGTGACGGGTTCAGCGGTCGTTTCGGGCGGTGCGGTTTCCATGACAGTGGTCGTCTGCGGCATTTCCGCGGAAATCACCGGAAGCGCTGCCGTTTCCGTCACGGGAGCAGCCGTCTGAACTGCGGTCTGTGTGGATGCAGGTGTTTCGGCCGTCGTTTGCGTTACTGTTTGTGTTGCCGTGGACGTGGCCGTTTCCTATCGCGTGGAATGGAGGACAACGGGAAGTGTCTGCGGTGCGGTTGTGGTTTCCGCGGCGGTCGTGGTCGTAGATGTCGTGGTTGTGGATGCGGTCGAAGCCGTCGTCGCCGTGGGCTGTGTCCAGTTGGACTGCGGCTTGGGGGCGGCATTTTTCAGGGCATACACCCCTCCGATGCCGCCGATCATGATGAGAAGGCACGCTGCGGTCACAAATGATCTGGTCAGGTCATAGTCCCTCCGGCGGGGTAATGCCGGAAGGGGCTTGCCGTCGCGTTTTGCCTGATATTTCCGGTAGCTTCGCTCAAAGATCCGGTTCATGTCCCAGTCCGCCGGACATTGTGCGGCAATGCGGCTGCGTGTCTGGCTGTCGGCTTCAAACAAAGCATCGGTCAGTTTCTGCTGATCCATCACGTGCCTCCTTTCTCATCTAATGTTTCGCCAAGAAGTTTCCGGAGTCGTTTCAGAGCGCGGCTGGCACGCATCCGCACGGCAGGTGCTGCCATGTGAAGCGATCGGGCGATTTCCGCATAATTCCGGTCATAATAGAACCGCTGGAGCAGGATCGCGGCATCCGGTTGACCGAGTGATTCGATACCGTCGAGCAACTGCCGGCGAAGCTCCGCGTGTTCCTGGTCGGCGGGAATATCCGTCGGATCCGGAGGTTCCGGAAAACTCTCTGCGTCAAGCGAATGCTCCGGCTCATGCAGTGTCAGCTTCCGATAGCAGTCGATCGCCGTTCGCTTGGCAACGGTGCCGATGTAGGCGTGCAAGGAGCCCTCCCGGATCTCCGAAAAATGCAGGAACACATCCGCGAAGCAGTCGCTGACGGCTTCCTCCGCGTCCTCCCGTGTCCCGACCGCGCCGATGCGGTTCCACACGATGGTGTAAACATATGCCTGATAGGTCTGAAACAGTGTCCGGAAGCCCTCCTTTTCTGAACGGCGAATGAGCTTGCGCAGTTCCCATTCGTTCATCCGGTTCACCTCTCATAAAAGCGCTTTCAACGATTACAAGCGCTGCATTTCCGGAAAGTGTAACACGTTTTCGGAAATTTTTTCAAAAAAAATCGGATCGCAGTAGTTTGCACTGGCGCAAATGGCTGCGATCCGTTCTATTAAATCTTTTTCTTCGGCTCCCAGTTCAGCATATCTGCAAGCACAAGGGGCTTTGCATAGTAATACCCCTGGAAGCTCTGGATGTGATATTTCTGCAAGATATCGCGCATTCCCTCGGTTTCGATGCCCTCCACGCAGACCTTTGCGCCATAGGTGGAGGCTGCGCCGACGAATGCCTGGATGAGCTGGCGCTCCTTCTCGTCCTC
>JAFPXW010000232.1 GCA_017394565.1 Oscillospiraceae bacterium
CAGTTTTCGCCGTGCGCGGCACGGCTTTGAGAGTTAGGCATAGAATCTGGAATGCAGTATCGCAGGAGTGTTTATCATCCGTCGCCGCAAGGCGACACCGTAATTCCTCATTCCTCATTCCTAATTCCTCATTACACTTTCGGCGTATACGGGGGACTCCCCCCGATACACATATATTATATCACAAAAAAGGAGTAAAGACAATGGTAAAGGAAAAAATCATCGCAATGCTCGCAGAAGCTACTGACACTGACGCAGCAGAGATCACTCTGGACACCAAGTTCTCCGATCTGGGCATTGATTCTCTCGACATGACCGAGATGGCAATGGACCTCGAGGACGAATTCAGCATCGAGTTCACCCCCTCTCCGGAGATCACTACCGTTGGCAAGCTGGTCGAGGCTGTAGAGAAGCTCGTCGAGGCGTAAGACAATGGTAGCATCGCCTATTTGTGACACGCTCGGTATCCAGTATCCGGTGTTTCAGGGCGGCATGGCTTGGATCGCTGACGGCAAACTTGCCGCAGCGGTTTCCAATGCCGGCGGTCTTGGGATCATCTCGGCTATGAATGCCGGTGCAGATTATGTCAGAGAACAGATCAGAATCGCCAAGAGCCTCACAGATAAGCCCTTCGGCGTGAATATAATGCTTATGAGTCCTTTCGCAGCCGAGTGCGCTCAGGTCTGTGCAGAGGAGAAGCCCGCAGTCGTCACCACCGGTGCCGGCAGTGCGCAGCCCTACATCCCCATGTGGAAGGAAGCCGGCATCAAGGTCATCCCCGTTGTCGCATCCTGCACGATGGCAAAGCAGGCCGAAAAAGCCGGTGCAGATGCCGTCATCGCAGAAGGACAGGAGTCCGGCGGCCACATCGGTGAGCTGACCACGATGGCTCTCGTGCCGCAGGTCGTGGATGCAGTCTCCATCCCGGTACTCGCCGCAGGCGGCATCGGTGACGGCAGAGGCATCGCAGCAGCCTTCATGCTCGGTGCGGTCGGCGTACAGATGGGTACCCGTTTCCTCGTTGCGAAGGAATGCGGCGTGCATCAGAATTATAAAGACATGGTACTCGGTGCCAAGGATATTTCCACACAGGTCACCGGTCGCCGTTTCGGCGGCAACACCTGCCGCGGCATCAAGAATCCCTTCACCCGCAATTTCGTCAAGGAAGAATACGCGCCGGAAGCAACTGCGGAAAGCATTGCACAGCTCGGTGCAGGTTCTCTCCGCCGTGCCGCTGTGGAGGGTGATGTCAAGACCGGTTCCGTCCTCGCCGGACAGATCTCTGGTCTCGTAAAGAAAGAGCAGACCTGCGAGGAGATCATCACGGAGATCATGCAGGAAGCAGAAACCATCCTGAAAGGAGCTTCGGCATGGGTAAAGTAGCATTTGTTTTCTCGGGCCAGGGCGCACAGCACGTCGGCATGGCTCAGGATTTTTATCAGAACGTTCCGTCCGTCAAGGCACTCTTTGACGCTGCGGAAGTCAATCGTCCCGGCACCCTCGCGCAGATGTTCGAGGGCGACGGCACCGCCCTCAAGGCGACTCAGAACACCCAGCCCTGCCTGTATCTGACCGACCTTGCAGCTGCGATGGCGCTCATGGAAAACGATATTCAGCCGGAAGGTCTGGCAGGTTTCTCCCTCGGTGAGATCCCGGCGCTCGCACTCGGCGGCGCTTACACCAAGGAGGACGGCTTCGTGATCGCGCAGAAGCGCGGTGCGGCGATGGCAAAGGCTGGCGAGGGGCAGGATGTTTCCATGATGGCTTGCGTCAAGCTGCCGATCGAGAAGATCGAGGAGCTTTGCAAGCCGTATGACAAGGTATTCCCTGTCAACTACAATTCTCCGGTACAGCTCGTGGTTTCCGGCGACAAGACGCAGCTCGAAGCACTCGGCGCTGATGTCAAGGCGAACAAGGGCAGAGGTCTGATGCTGAATGTCAGCGGTGCCTTCCATTCGCCGTACATGACACCGGCCGTCGAGCCGTTTGGCAAGGATCTGGAAGGCTTCGACATCCAGCTTCCGCAGATCCCGGTTTATGCAAACTACACCGCGGCTCCCTACGAGGGTGATCCGAAATCTCTCATGCTCGAACAGATCAACCATCCGGTACAGTGGGTGAAGCTCATCCGCCGCATGGCTGAGGACGGCTTCGATACATTCGTAGAGTGCGGTGTCGGCAACACGCTCCAGAAGCTCATTTCCCAGATCCTGCCGGATGCAAAGGTTCTCCGCGTTGAGGATATGGACACTCTGAATGCAGCTCTGTCCGAGCTGAAAGCGTAAGGAGGGGACACCATGCTGAAAGGTAAAACCGCTGTCATCACCGGCAGCACACAGGGCATCGGCTTTGAGATCGCGAAGAAATTCGCGGCAAACGGTGCCAACATCGCGATCGTAGACATTTGCGATGCAGAGAAGGCAGCTCCGGCTGTCAAGGCGATCGAGGAACTCGGCGTGACTGCCAAGAGCTACCAGTGCAACGTCGGCAATGCCGAGCAGGTCGCAGCCGTCTGCAAGCAGATCCTTGAGGATTTCGGCGGTGTGGACATTCTGGTCAACAATGCCGGCATCACGCGCGACAATCTCATCCTGAAGATGAGCGAAGCAGATTTCGATATGGTCATCGACGTCAACCTCAAGGGTGCGTTCTACATGACCAAGAATTTCTACCGTCCGATGATGAAGAAGCGTTACGGCAAGATCATCAATATCAGCTCCATTTCCGGACTGTTCGGCAATGCAGGACAGGCGAACTACTCCTCCTCCAAGGCAGGTATCGTAGGTCTGACCAAGTCCACCGCCAAGGAGCTGGCATCGCGTAACATCAATGTCAACGCCATTGCGCCGGGCTTCATCGAAACGCCCATGACAACGGCATTCCAGGGCAACGACGAGCTGAAGAAGGCGATCCCGATGGGACGTTTCGGTAAGCCGGAGGAAGTCGCTGATCTCGCGCTGTTCCTCGCATCCCCGATGTCGGATTTCATCACAGGCGAAGTCATCCGCTGCGACGGCGGCATGGCCATGTAGCGCGGAGCCCGCGCTGGCGAGTTGGCGGTGAGGGAGAGTCTGGTTCTCCGATCACCGCAATGACCTTTGCGCTCTCGCGCAAGCGGTCAAAGCTGGACTTCCGGTGTTCGCCGTGCGTGGCGCACGGCTTTGGGAGTTTGGTTTTCTTATCATGTGAAACGGGGCAGCCCCCGTTGGCGAATCGGCGGTGAGGGAGAGTCTGGTTCTTCGATCACCGCAATGACCTTTGCGCTCTCGCGCAAGCGGTCAAAGCTGGGCTTCCGGTGTTCGCCGTGCATGGCGCACGGCTTTGGGAGTCTGATTTTACTTAGAAATACACGGCGGCGGTGCCGCCTTAGGCTGTCAAAAAAGTGATTTTGCAGGAAATGGGGCGCACCTCAATCGGGGTGCAGGGGGCAAAGCCCCCGCCATCTAGCCCCTCCCCCTGTGGGGGAGGGGTTGGGGTGGGGGCACTCCCCGGTATCCTTCCACCAGAAAAAGAACTTTTTTGACAAGCTGCGGCGGCGGTACCGCCTTATGAAAGGGGTGCAGGGAAACAGATTCCCTGCAAAACACCCACCCACTACACAATGTCAGGAGGCAACACCAATGAGAAGAGTTGTCATCACCGGTATGGGTACGGTCAATCCCCTCGGCAATAACGTCGAGGACTTCAAGAATGCGATGTTCGCAGGCAAGAATGGCATCGGTACCATTACCAAGTTTGACGTCACAGAATCCAAATATAAGGTAGCCGGCGAGGTCAAGGGCTTCGATGCTGTCGAAGTACTCGGCAAGATGACCGCGCGTAAGACGGATACCTTCACACAGTATGCGCTGGCAGCAGCGAAGGAAGCCCTTACACAGAGCGGCATCGTCGGCACGATCGAAACCGACCGCATGGGCGTATGCTTCGGCTCCGGTATCGGCGGTATCGAAACACTCTGCACCGACCACCAGAATCTTCTGGAAAAGGGCCCGCGCAAGGTTTCTCCGCACTTTGTTCCGAAGATGATCTACAACATCGCTGCCGGCAACATCGCGATCGAATACGGCGCAAATGGCCCGTGTATCGCTGTTTCCACCGCTTGTGCAACTGGCACGACGGCTGTCGGTGAGAGCTACCGCACCATTCTGCACGGTTATGCAGACGCCATGATCGCCGGCGGTTCGGAAGCTGCCATCAATCCGCTGACCATCGCAGGCTTCGGCAATTGTCAGGCTCTGTCTGATAATCCCGATCCGGAATCTGCCTGCAAGCCGTTCGACAAGAACCGCAACGGCTTCATCATGGCAGAGGGCGCCGGTGTCCTCGTTCTGGAGGAATACGAGCACGCTAAGGCAAGAGGTGCCAAGATCCTTGCAGAGGTTGTCGGCTACGGCTCGACCTGCGACGCGCACCATGTGACTGCGCCCGATCCGGAAGCAAAGTACGTTGCCAAGGCAATTCTCGATTCCCTGCCGGAGAAGGACATCGATCTGTCCAGAGTCTATGTCAATGCACACGGCACCTCTACCCCCCTCAACGACAAGACTGAGACGACCGCCCTCAAGGTCGCATTCGGCGAGGATGCAAAGAAGCTGCACATCAGCTCCACCAAGTCCATGACCGGTCATATGCTCGGCGCGACCGGTGCAGTAGAATGCATCGCGTGCGTTCTGGCGCTCCAGAACGACACCGTTCCGCCAACCATTCACTATACAGAACAGGATCCGGAGCTGGATCTCGACTACACCCCGAACAAGGCAGTCAAAACGCCTCTGGATGTTGCACTCTGCTCCAATCTCGGCTTCGGCGGTCACAATGCTGTCGTTGCGTTCAAGAAAGCGTAAGGTGCGCCCATGAACAGAGACGAGATCATGAAGATCATTCCCCACCGCGACAATATGCTCCTGCTCGATGAGGTCACTGCCGAGGACGAAACAGCGCACGGCAAGCTGCACATCACCGGCGAGGAATTCTTCCTCAAGGGGCATTTTCCGGGCAATCCGGTCGTTCCGGGCGTGATCCTGTGCGAGATCCTGGCGCAGTCGGCGTGCGTTCTGCTCGCTGGCAAGGCGGAGGGCAAGACTCCCTTTTTCACGAGTCTGGACAAGGTGAAATTCCGCACCCCCGTTCGCCCCGGCGACACCTACGAAACGGAATGCAAGATCATCAAGAGCAAAGGCCCGTTCTACTTCTGCGAAGGCAAGGGCATGGTAAACGGAAAGGTCGCTGTCAAGGCGGAATTCTCCTTTGCTCTGGTAGATAAGGAGGCAGAATAAATGGGACTGATGGATATTGTACAGAAGGTCAGCGGCTCGGCCAAGGTCACCTGCAAGAAGTGCAGCTTCGAGACATCCGAGTACGACCTCGTAAAAAATTCCTACATCTGTCCAAACTGCGGCTTTGCGTATCGCCTGGGCGCCCGCGACCGCATCCATCTCATATGCGACAAGCGCAGCTTTACCGAGCTGTGTACTGGTCTGACCAGTAAGAATTTCCTCGAATTTCCGAGCTATCAGGAGAAGCTCGACAAGGCTCGCACCACCACCAAGGAAGAGGATGCCGTTGTCTGTGGCACAGCCAAGATCGGCGGCAAGCACTGTGCGGTCTTTGTCATGGACTCCAAGTTCATGATGGCTTCGATGGGCAGCGTTGTCGGCGAGAAGATCACCCGTCTGTTTGAGCTTGCCACCGCAAGCAAGCTTCCGGTCGTTGGCTTCACGGCTTCCGGCGGCGCGAGAATGCAGGAGGGCATCATCTCCCTCATGCAGATGGCCAAGGTCAGCGGCGCTGTCAAGAATCACAGCAACGAAGGTCTGCTGTATCTGACCGTCCTCACCGATCCGACCACCGGCGGTGTGACGGCTTCCTTTGCAATGCAGGGCGACATCATCCTCGCAGAGCCGAAGGCACTCGTCGGATTCGCCGGTAGACGTGTTGTGGAGCAGACGACAAAAAGTCAGCTTCCCGACAATTTCCAGAGCGCAGAATTCCTGCTGGAGCATGGTTTCGTGGACGCGATCGTTCCCCGTGCTGAGCTGAAGGATACCATCGCGCAGATCCTGACCATGCACGAAAATTAAGGAGGGCTCAACGAATGGTTTCCTATGAAAAGCTGAAAACAGCGAGAAAAAATGGCAGACCTACCGGTGGTGCCTATATTGATGAGATCTTTGAGCTGCCGATCGAGCTGCACGGCGACCGCCGTTTCGGTGACGATCTGGCAATTTACGGCGGTCTGGCTTACATCGACAAGCGTCCGGTGACGTTCCTGGCGATGGAAAAGGGTACTGACCTGCCGAGCCGCCTTGCCCGCAATTTCGGCTGCCCGAAGCCGGAGGGCTACCGCAAGGCGCTGCGTCTGATGAAACAGGCGGAGAAGTTCCACCGCCCGGTCATCTGCTTCGTGGATACCCTCGGCGCGTATCCGGGTGCGGATGCCGAGGAGCGCGGCCAGGGACAGGCGATCGCGGAGAGCATCATGGAAATGATGGGCCTGCGCACGCCGGTCATCTCCGTGGTCATCGGCGAAGGCGGAAGCGGCGGTGCGCTGGCACTGGCTTCTGCCAACAAGGTCTTTATCCTCGAAAATGCGGTCTATTCCGTCATTTCCCCTGAGGGCTGCGCCTCCATTCTCTGGAAGGAATCCTCTCCGGAGAACGTGGCCAAGGCAGCAGACTGCCTGCACATCACGGCTGACGACATGAAGCACTTCGGCGTTGCCGAGGAGATCATCGAGGAGGATTTCGAGAACTTCCCGAAGATGTGCAAGGGCATGAGAAAGCTTCTGGTCGAGGCGATCGACGAGCTGATGAAGCTCTCCGATGAGCAGCTTCTGTCCCAGCGTTACGATCGTTTCCGCAAGTTCGGTATCTACGACGAGAAGGCCGGTAAGAAGAAGTGAGTTCGGCTCCCCCCGCCTCGGTGGGGGGACATTACCTTATGTTCTTTGACTATGAGAAACTACTTGACAAAAGCTCGTAAACGATGTATAATAGTATTACATACCAGATAGAGAATCGTTTAGTTATGTAGTAGTTTGATCTATCACAAAACCACACAGACACCTGTATGGCTTTGCCATAGATCAAGACAGGGAAATTATGTACTTGGAGGTATTTCTATGCAACCACTTTCTGAAAAGTTCAGTTCGACGACCTTTGATGAGAAGGGACAGCTTGCAGGTTTTTCGCTGCATTACGAGGAAAATTTTAATTTTGGCTACGACGTGGTCGATGCCATCGCCAAGGAAGAACCGCAGAAACGCGCGGTTCAGTGGTGCGATGAGGCCGGCAATGAGAAAATGCTCACCTTCTCCGACATCAGCCGCCTGTCTAATCAGGCTGTCGGTGCGCTGCAAAAGCTCGGCATCGGCAAGGGCGACCGCGTGATGGTCATGCTCAAGCGCCATTGGGAATACTGGTTCATGGCACCGGCGCTGCACAAATTGGGTGCGGTCATCGTTCCGGCGACACATATGCTGCGCGTTCACGACATTACTTACCGCATCGAGGCGGCGAATATCCGCGCCATCGTCTGTGCGGAATCCGAAGATCTCTGCGACCGCATCCGCGAGGCTGCTTCCGAGGTCGCAAACAAGCCGCTTCTGCTCACCGTTCGGGCGGAACGTGAGGGATTCCAGCGGCTCGATTCGCTGATGGAGGGCGAACCGACCGAAATTGAACGCATCCCGACGCTTGCGACCGACCAGATGCTGATGTATTTCACCTCCGGCACGACCGGAAACCCGAAAATGGTCGTTCACAGCTTCACCTATCCCCTCGGCCACATCGTCACCGCCAAATACTGGCAGTGCGTGCTGAATGACGGTCTGCACCTGACGGTCGCGGATACCGGCTGGGCAAAATGCTCCTGGGGCAAGATCTACGGGCAGTGGCTGTGCGGCAGCGCGGTCATGGTGTATGAATTCGAGCGATTCCATGCGGAGCAGATGATGCAGGTACTGGAAAAGTACCAAGTAACGACATTCTGCGCACCGCCGACGCTTTACCGGCTGATGGCAAAGACAGGCATCCGCCGCGAGGCATTTGCAAGCGTGCAGCACGTTTCCACGGCTGGCGAGGCATTGCAGGAGGAGATCATCCGCCTGTTCCACGACGCGACGGGGCTGGAGATCATGGAAGGCTTCGGTCAGAGCGAAACGACGCTCATCATCGGCAATTTCGCCGGTTCTGCGCCGAAACGCGGTTCGATGGGCAAGCCAAACCCGCTGTTCCCTGTACTGCTGGTGGACAGTGACCAGAATCCGGTTCCGGTCGGTGAAACGGGCGAGATCGTCATCGACACCCGTCAGCGGATGCCGGAGGGACTTTGCATGGGCTATGAGAAAAATGAGGACGCGACCGCGCGTTACTGGCGGAACGGGCTTTACAGCACGGGCGACACGGCGTATCGTGACGAGGACGGGTATTATTACTACGTCGGCAGAGTGGATGATGTCATCAAGTCCAGCGGCTATCGTATCGGGCCGTTCGAGGTCGAGAGTGTGCTGATCCAGCATCCGGCGATCCGCGATTGCGCCATCATCGGTGTGCCGGACGAGGAACGCGGACAGCTTGTCAAGGCTTACGCCGTGCTGCGTGACGGATTCGAGGGCACGGAGGAACTCAAAAAGGAACTCCAGACTTTCGTCAAGGAACGCACCGCACCGTACAAGTACCCCAAACTCATCGAATTCATTGATGAATTGCCGAAAACATTCAGCGGCAAGACGCAGTATAATGTGCTGCGCGAGATGAGCAAATAACAGAGAACCCCCTGCTTTCCGCAAAAAGCAGGGGGATTTATGTGAATTCTGTAATTATGATGTCAATCTATCCACCGTAAGCCACAGCATCACAGATATCGCATTGATGATCATCAGGATCAGCACTTCGAGGCATTTCAGAAGCAGCTTTTTTTCGGTGGTTCTTTCCATCCATTTCTCATATGCAAAACCAGCAATGTACCCAAACACTACTCCACCGCCTGCATACAACAGAATCTGCACCAATTCCTTTTCCAAATTCATCTCGGCAAGTGTCAGTACCTTTCCATGCACCAGATAGGACACTAACGGCTCCAATGCCAACCCCAGTCCCATGCCGGAAAATGCCCAAATTACTTTTTCTCCTCGGTTCGGATTGATAATAATCATGACTTTCCCCTCTACGATGACATCCGCAGCCACACTTATACATAAAATCCCTGCTGCACAACACAGCAGGGATTAACTTTATTTCGTGAAATCAGCCGTTTGCCGTACCGTTGAGGTAACGGTAGAACTCGGACTTGGACTGGCACTTCTCCAGTGCTGCACTCTCGGCTACAACACCGCGCTTTACGAAGCGAGCCAGCTCCTGGTCGAGGCACATCATGCCGTACTGCTTACCGGACTGGATCGCGGACAGCAGGAGGTGAACCTTGTCATCACGGATCATCGCCGCGCAGGCGTCGGTAACGTTCAGGATCTCCATGCAAGCCTCACGGCCCTTGCCGTCAAGACGCGGCAGCAGAGTCTGGGAGATAACGCCGACGAGGTTGTTGGCAAGCTGGGTTCTGATCTGTCCCTGCTGATGCTCCGGATATACGTCGATGATACGGTTGATGGTATCTGCCGCAGAGGTGGTATGCAGGGTGGAGAGGACAAGGTGTCCGGTCTCGGCTGCGGTAACAGCTGCGGTGATGGTCTCGAAGTCACGCATCTCACCTACGAGGATAACGTCGGGGTCTTCACGGAGTGCTGCACGCAGCGCCATTGCGAAGTCCGGAACGTCGTCGCCGACTTCTCTCTGGTTGACCATGCAGAGCTTGTGGGTGTGAACGTACTCGATCGGGTCCTCGATCGTGATAACGTGTGCGCTTCTATGTACATTGATATAGTCGATCATGCCTGCCAGCGTGGTGGACTTACCGGAACCGGTAGGGCCGGTTACCAGCACCAGACCACGGGGACGCATCGCAAAATCAGCCAGAACCGGCGGCAGATGCAGATCCTCCAGCGTCGGGATGTCGTTGCGGAGCAGACGGATCGCGATCGCCGTCTTGCCTCTCTGGAAGAAGACGTTGACACGATGACGATAGCCAGAAGTCGTCTGGAAGGAGAAGTCAGTATCCTTGTGCGCTCTCACGCTTGCCATCTGTGCTTCGTTGGTCATCTGGTTGACGATGTCCAGAATCTCCTCCTCGTCCATCTCCGGATACTTGGTCATCTTACGGAGTGCGCCGTTGAGACGAACGATCGGATTGATGCCGTAAGTAAAGTGCAAGTCCGAGCAGCCGATCGCACGCGCTTCGTTCAGAATGCGGTTGATTTCAATGTTCATGGTCGTTTTCCTCCAAACATTTTTGATCTATGTTGGTATTGCTATATATGAAAGGAGGGAGAAGGGGCTTCCCCCTCCACCGGCATACACCTGCCGGAAAAGAGACATTGGAAAGTGAGTCGGATTATACAGCGTAGGTAACACGAACCAGCTCATCCATCGAGGTAACACCCTTCTGAACCAGCTCAGAAACGTTGTCACGCAGAAGCTTGGTACCGTTCTCCTTTGCCTTCTCCTCGATCTCCTCCTTGGAACCGTTGCGGGCAACGATGGTGGAGATACCAGCGGTACAGTGAATGATCTCGTGAATTGCGGTACGTCCGCGATAACCGGTATTGTTGCACTCCGGGCAGCCCTGATGCTCGTAAACCGGAATCGGAGTATCCACGTCAGCGAGCTTCATGAGGATATTCTCCTCCTTGGTGGACGGACGCTGCACCTTGCACTTCGGGCAAAGTACCTTAACGAGTCGCTGTGCGATAACGCCGATCAGGGAAGTAGCAACCATGTACGGTGCAACGCCCATATCTACCAGACGGACGATGGTAGAAGCAGCGTCGTTGGTATGCAGGGTAGACAGAACCAAGTGACCGGTGATCGCGGCACGGATACCGATGTCCGCAGTTTCCGAGTCACGCATCTCACCGATCATGACGATATCCGGGTCCTGACGGAGGATGGATCTCAGTGCGGCTGCGAAGGTCATACCAGCCTTGGCATTTACCTGAACCTGGTTGATACCGTCGATCGCCTTCTCGACCGGGTCCTCAACGGTGATAACGTTAACGTGCGGCTTTGCGAGCTCGCCGAGTGCTGCGTACAAGGTAGTGGTCTTACCGGAACCGGTAGGTCCTGTTACCAGGATAACGCCGTGCGGGCACTTGATCATGGACTCAAAGAGCTGGTAGTTATAATCGGACATACCGAGGTCAGTGATCTTACGGAGTGCGATGTTACCGGTGGACAGGATACGGATAACGATCTTCTCACCGTTAACAGTCGGCAGGGACGATACACGGACGTCGAGGACAGTGCCGTCAACGGTCTGGGTGAAACGACCGTCCTGCGGGATACGCTTCTCGGCGATGTTCATGCCGGAGATGAGCTTCAGACGGGTGGTCAGTGCGTTATGCACGACGTTGGAGACCTTCATCAGTTCTACGAGGTCGCCGTTAACACGGACACGGATGACAGTGTAGGTCTTGAACGGCTCGATGTGAATATCGGTCGCGTCTGCGCGGAAGGAGTTCTCGATGATGGTGGTAGCGAGCTTTACGATCGGTGCGCTCTCTACACGATCCTTGGACTCCGAATCCTCGTCGTCGTCGTTGCGGAACTGCTGTACGCTCTCCAGTACGGAGTCAACGTTCTCCATGGAGTAGTGCTGACCGATCGCCTTATTGATCGAGGACTTGGTCGCGAGTACCGGGATGGTATCCATACCGGTCTGCATCTTGATGTCTTCGAGGATATTGAAGTTGATCGGATCGTCCGTTGCGACTGTCAGACGGCGTCCCTGGATATTGATGGCGATAACTGTGTGCTTCTTTGCAAGGCTCTCCGGGATCTTACGAACGGCTTCCTCGTCGATCTCCTGGTTGGCCAGATCGACATAAGGAACGCGCAGCTTTGCAGCGAGGGCCTTTGCGAGATTGATCTCGGAGATGAATCCCAGCTCAACGACCAGTTCACCGAAGCGCTTGGTTCCGTCGCCATTTCTCTGGGCTTCCAGAACCTGATCGAGCTGCTCGGCGGTGATGAGCTTCTGCTCCACAAGATAATCACCAATACGAATGTTTCTCATACGATAACCTCCATACATTTAAATATTGCTACTTGTAAATCATACCACAATGTGATATAATATATATATCATCGATTAAGGAGGGCTACACAATGCTTCACAGCGAATTTATGGATGTAGGCTTTTACATTATGTTCTTCCCCATCGTTTTTCTCTATGGGATCTGTATCGGCAGCTTTTTGAATGTTGTCATTTATCGGCTGCCCCAAAATGAATCTCTGACAAAACGAGCGTCGCACTGTCCGAAATGCGGAGCGAAGATCCACTGGTACGACAATATTCCGCTGGTCAGCTGGATCATTCTCCTGCGAGGGAAATGTCGCAGCTGCGGTCAGCCGATCTCGAAACGGTATCCGATCGTGGAAGCGCTCAATGGCATCGTCTATGTTGTGACGTTTGCGGTGCTGGACTTCAATCTGAAGTCGGTGCTGTACTGTTTCTTCTTTTCTGTCCTGATCTGTCTTGGGTTTATGGACTGGGATACGATGGAAATGGATCTGCGGCTGTTGGCTGCGATCGTGATCCTTGCGATCCCGCTGCTGGTGATCGGTGTACTTCCGGAGGAGACACGTTACGGATTCCCGGAATTCCTGGATTTTTCTGACGTGACGATCTGGGAGCATCTGATCGGTGCAGTCTGTGTGTCGGTGCCGTTTTTCCTGATCGGGGAGATCAGCGGTGCGATCATCCGGAAGCGAACCGGTGACAATGAGCTCCGCCGCGGCATCGAGATTGGCGATACGCTGATCATGGGCGCCGGCGGTCTGATGATCGGTTGGAAAGCAGCGATCATAGCTGCATTCACCGGCATCCTGCTTGCTGCGATCGGCGGACTGATCAATAAGTTCCGCAGCGGCGAGTCGAAATTTGCATTCGGCCCGTTCCTTGCGGCAGGCTTATTCATCGGAGCGCTGTGCGGTGACGCGATCTTTGATTGGTACGTCGCGACTCTGACGTACAACCCCTATGAGTGATTCCTGAATACATCAAGAAAAATTTCGGCAGCCGGGAGATTTTAGCGGTCTCTCGACTGCCGGAAATTTTTTTTGAGAAGTACTGACCGATTCATAAATCAGTACCTGGGGCGTGGGGCAAAGCCCCACAAATCGCCCTCGAAGTACTGCATGATTGATGCAGTGCTTCCTTAGATGTGAGTGTTAGTTGACATCGCCGCCGCTATAGGTGTAAACGAAATAGATCTGCGGCAGCTCTGCACGCTGCTCATTGCTGAGCGCCGAAACAGCACTGATATCCAGGCCCTGAGAGTTATTGCCGGCAGACTGATCATAGGAATCAGTCAAGGTGTACTTACCGGCATCCTCACCAGTGGCAGCCTTCTTGACCTCTGTTTCGGAATCCCAGTTATACTTATAATACAGCGGCTTGCCAGAAATCGGATCCTTCGCATTGAGAAGGCCGATGTTCTTGTTGAAGATGAACGCATTATCACCGTATGTGAAACGCTGATCTGTATCATCCACAGCCGCAGCCGTTCTGCCGACGGTCTCAGTGCCGCCCTTGTTGGAGTAGCTGTACGCTGTCAGCGTCAGACCGAAGTTACTTCTGCTGAACGCCTGCATATGTACGTCAGTATACTTGGTATAGAAATCGTTGTTTCTGGCAAGCTTGTGTGCAGTGTCAAAAACATAATTTCCCAGAGAGAAGTTGAAGTGCGCGTTGTCATACATTGATCTGTTGACTGCTACCGCTACTGTCGGTGTAGCCGGATTATAGCCGGTTACAACAGGATCGATCGCATAATCGGGCTTTGTGACGGACGAATCATGCACTGTCGGGATCTTGCTGTCACCCGCGGTATAGTCCATCTCCCACTTGTTGATGATACCGCCGTTGGCATTGTCCAGCTCCAGCACATACATTTTGCCGGACGCATAATCGAAGTCCGTGATGCCGCTGCCCTTGGGGACGATCTTGCCGTCGTAGTTCAGATCAACGAACTGCACGAGGTCTGCCTGTGTGGGCTTGGTGGTCATGACGCGGATATGCTCTGCATAACGCAGTTCCGCATCAATATAGTTGAGCATATTGGTCGCAGACGCGGAGATATCCTCCGCGTTATACGACTTGTTGAAGATTCTTTGTACAGGATCCATCAGCTGGAGCGCTCCGAAAAGCACAATGCTGAAGGTTGCCATTACGATGATCAGCTCGATCAAAGTAAAGCCTTTCACTTTTTTCATGTCGTGCCTCCTTAACCTTACGTACCGGGTACAGGCGTGTCATCGATCCAGAGGCCGGAACCCTTGGTTTTCGAGGTATCGTAGGTCACGAACTCGATGTCATAATCCGCGGAAGCGAAGTTATCGCCAGCCGCAGCAGGAGAAGTGGTGTAAGCCTTGCCGGCGATCCGGACTTCCTTGCCGCCCATCTTGACGGTCACGCGGTAGTTGGAATCCTCCTCCTGGACAAGATCGCTGCCAGTGCTGGAATTCTCCGCCAGAGGCGCTTCGATATTCGTGCGCTTGGTGACATGGCTTGCCTTCATCGTGAAGTTATTGGAAACGGTCGCGATGCGGACCATGATCAATGCCGCAACACCGAACACAAACAAGGAAATGATGATTTCCACAAGCGTCATACCCTTGACGGTTTTTTTCTTCTTAGGACTCTTCATTTTCTCGCCTCCCATCAATAGTTCTCCCAATAGAGAACGGACCAGCTCGTCATCAGTGCATCCTCGAAGTTATCCTCACCAGGAGGCGGTACCGTGCCGCCGGTTGTCGGCTTGTAGAGCAGTGTCCATTCGTTACCAGAGCTAAAGTTCTTGACAATACACTGACCGATAACAGCTACTTGTCTGTGCTGTGTATGCGCAGTCATGATATTGTATCGGTTGTAATAAATGGTATTGCTGCTGGGGGTTAATCCGTTATTCGCCGACGAGAAATCGCAGTACGGTGCGTTGATATTGGCAATCAGCGTATGATTCTGCGACAGGCTAATGGATCTTCCCTCGGTATCCGAATAAATATTGATATTAATATTCGGTGCTACCTCGACGCCACTCATTGCGTACTTCGTATCCGTATAGATCTGGAACGGAGTACCGTTATTAAGAAGTGTCTCGTACTTACTTGTTGTGATAACGTGCCCCTGTGAGGAAATATCCAAATTTGTCTTCAAAAGGATATTAGCTGTTCCAGAGGTATGCTCGTCATCCAGAATGATCTTTCCTTGGATGCCGCCCTCACTATCCATTACAAATTGATTGGTTCCACCATTCGGAACGATGACAACCCAGATCGCAGTATTATTCGGAGGAGAAAGCACCAGTGTTTCGCCGTCCAGACCGCCGCAGATCGAGCAGGAATCACCGATCGTGTAGGTCTTAGTGCCTGCATCGTAAGCAATCTTACCGTCAGCATTACCCTTGACCGTAGTGATGCCGCCGCCGAGCTTAAACAAATTGTCCTCACAAAGCTTCTTATCGCTGATCGGGTTGCTGTCCTCATCCGTACGGGAAGAATCCTTCACATCCGTATAGGTAGAATACGGTGTCTTGGTAGGATCCGCCAGCAGTTCATACGGGAATGTCACAACCTTGGTTTTCTCGATCGGTGTAGCCGCATTGTACTGCGCCATACCTGTCAGAACCTCACGGGTGTACTCCTTCGGGTAGACAGATTCGGCTACAACCTTCTTACCTGCCTTAGTTGTATCTGCAAGATCGTCTCTGTACCAAAGCTCAGTTGCCTCATCTTGTGTTACAATATTGTGGGCGGAATCATAATAATTGATGTAGGTCGGGATCACGCCATCGTATTCCTGACCGTTCTTATCTCCGCCTTCGTATACCCACTTGCCGTTTTCGTTTTTCAGATTCAGCTGATCATCGGTGATTTTCTCAACAATATTCGCATTTACAGTAGCAGCATCTCTATTGTTATTCCATTCCTGCTTCATCCATGCCTTGAAGTTACCGCTGCCAGTATTCAGATCCTTTGCATAGACCGCAGTCTTGGGTGCAGGATCCTGTGTATAGCCAGTCTTCAGCTTTCTTACAACATCGGCTGCATTATAGCTGGAAAGCGGAACCATATTGCCGTCAACAGTCACGCCAGAAGGAGCACTGCCGTCATAATGCAGATCACCGGTCACCTTCAGGCTGCCACCAGTCACCGCAAGAGTGCCACCAACGTACAGATCGCCATTAATCGTGTGATTACCTCTACTAACTGTCAGATTGCCCTGGATCTTAACGACATTGCCACGTCCGGCAGTACCATATTTGCTACCATTCGAATCCAGAATCAGATCGCCATTGCTGTAGAAATTACCGCTTACGATATTCTGGGTATTGCCTTCTGCATTCAGGACACTGTTCGACCATCCATAGAGAAGGTTGACATCGTCGCCAGTGATCTTGGAAACGCCCTTCTGGTAAGTCTTTGTGTAAGAAGCTCCGTCACGATTCTTGAAATTCTCAGTAACAGTAGTACCATCGTTCTCATTGAAGCAATACACATTACAATTAAGCGGAGACTCCGACTTTCTGCCGAGCAGGAACTCGCCGCAATACACATTGAGCGCTGTATCGTCCTTGATATCAAACATAACGCCTGAGTTACTAAAGTCAAGCGTTCTGTCAACATACAGGAACGGAATATCCTTATAAGACATTCCGGCATTCAGATAACCGGCATCCGACTTAACCTGGGAGTTAACGGTTTTGATCTGAAGGTTATTGGCACCCTCAAGACTTCCCCAGATCGTCGCACCAGAACCAACGCCCTTCATCAGAAATACAATATCTGTTGCCGCAATGGTAAGGTTACCATTGATTCTGATGTCAGTTTCGTTTGTTTCACCGTTCGACAGCGCGAAGCCCTGATTGGAGGGAACATAATACCCTACATTATAGGATTCATCAAATCCGAACGCAGTACCGCCATAAGCCGATACGTGGTTGGAAGTGCCGGCACCGCCGGTCGATACGAAGCCGTTCGCACTGGGGGATACGGTCACGGTATCGCTGTTGCCGCTGTCCGGATCGCTCAGTACATACGCTGTTACGGTCGAAGAAGCGCTGCCCTGCACGGCCGTTGCCGAGATGCGGATGACCTTCTTCGGAACCATCTGGTTTTTTGTGGCACTGTCATCATGGGTATCCACGATGTACTTCGTACCTGCCAGCTCGACCTTCACATCCTGGATCCGGCCCATGCTGGTGCTTTCGAGATCAATTGCTATATTGGTGATCGGCGTTGTTGCGGTGATATTTGCGACTGCCTGCGCCACATCCTTGTCGTTGCGCATCGCAGCCATGACTGCTTCAACACCAGCTTTCGCAGTCTGCTGCGTCTGTGCAGTGCTGAAGTTCTTCATCGCCCGGTTATTGGCCGTAGTGGCAAGCGCCAGGGTGCCCATCAGAAATACGATGAGCACCATCATAACGCATACTACGGTGAACAGGACGGTGCCTTTTACCTTGCGGGGAGCAGCAGACTGCACGTTTGCTTTCTCCTTCATCATCCTTACCACCTTTCCGCAGGGCCATGCCCTACTGATGTGTGTGTGTAACTTAGTCGCCGAGATCCGGAACGTCGATCTCCTTCGCATTGTAGAAGGTGATGCTCAGTTCCATCGCAGACGTACCCAGACCAGCTTCGCCAGCTGCCTCTGCCTGTACGACCTGCTCAGTGATCACTTCGTTGCCTGCTTCGTCAACAGTAGTGACCTGCTGTACGACCGGCTCGCCTTCTTCGATACCGCCATTGAACTTATAGTCGCTGATATTAACGCTCTCAACCAGAACCGCCTCATCGTACTCCTTGATCTTGTCGAGGAATGCCATCAGGTTTTCTCTGGTGCCCTCAACGGACAGTGCGATGTTCTGGCCGAGCAGCTCTGCGGTCTCCTTCTCCTCGATGGTCGTCTGTACGAGCAGCTCATCGGTGAGAGTCTCTGCATAGTTGCCGTTGATATCCGCTGCCTCGAGCAGTGCATAAGTGACTACATTCGGCTGATAATAATAGTACTCCATGTTGACAGTACCAGCGCTGCCGAAGCTGAAGCCGGAAACCTTCAGGTTGCTCTCGTCAATGGCCGGCTGGATGAACTGATCCATGATATAGTTGACCTTGCGGGTATCGAAGGTATCATTGACCTCATCACCAAAGGCATCATTGACAAAGATGTCTGCATCGCTCTTTGCGGTCTTGTAGGTATCAGTGATCTGATCCTTGAGTCCCGGGATCGCGTCGAGCTTCTGCTTGATGCCATCCCACTCGGTCTTGGTTGTTTCGTATGTATTGGTATCCTCTACCAGCTTGCTGTACGTCGGCTTGATCAGGGCGAAGAAACCTGCAACCAGAATTACGATGATAGAAATGACCAGAATGACCATTTTATCTCTATAGCTCATATCCTTCATTGTTATCGCCCTCCTTATTCAGCCGCCGCGGTGTCGTCAGCTGCCGCTGCTGCGTCGGCTTCTGCATCAGCATTCGCCTGTGCTTGCGCTGCAAAATCAGGCAGCTGCTTCTCATTGTTGATATCGATGTTCAGGTCAAAGCTTACATCATAGCCGGTTGCATCCGGATCCTCTTCAGAAGCGGTGACCGGAGTTGCGGTGTAGCCGGTATACTCTACATATGCGAACTTGTCTGCGTCCTTCTCATAGAGATACTGTACCAGTGCTGCCGGATACTTCTGAGAAAACTCATCTGTGGTTCTGATGGTGATCGGGAATGTAAACTTGCCGTTGCTGTAGTCCATGTTCAGGATCTCGGCAGGCTGAACCTCCCCTGTCGGTGCCGGAGCGCCTTCCTCACCGGCAGCAGCCTCGTTCATCTCAGTGAGCGTATTCACGAGAGCCTCATCAATGGCATCGTAGTAATCTCTTACAACGACCGGCTGGGAGTTATAAGCTTCCTTTGCGCTGGCGATCATGTTAGCATAGTTGCCGACAGTCTCGCGCATCACCTGCAGATCCTCATACTGCTGCAGACCAGCCGCAGTCTCCGGGGACTCGATGTCCGCGCGAAGCTTTGCGGTATCCAGCTTGACCTTGCCGTCGATCGCGGCCAGGACACCGAACGCACCCAGTACGCATACCAGGCTGACGCCGATACCAAGCGCTGCGAACAGCGGGAAGGACTTATCTGCCTTGACCTTGCCGGCAGCTGCGCCCTGGCTCTCGACCTCGAGGAGGTTGATGTGCTCGGTGAGCTTGTTACGCTTGAACATTGCACCGATCGCATTCGCGTAAACAGAGAACTCCAGGTTCTGGTAGCCATGGATCTGCGGCGGTACATTGATCTGGCTGACGCTCAGCTCGTTGTGGCTCAGCTCGTCGATCAGGCGGTTGTAGAGGTTTGCGGAAACGTTCAGATCGCCGTAGAATACAACGTTCTGGATATCATCGGTGCCGCGGCTTCTTGCGAACTGCAGCATACGGAAGATGTTCTCGTTGACAGCCTCGAATACATAGTCATCGGGGTTATCGTAGTCCTCCGGATCGATGGATGCGAAACGGGAGAACGAGAGCTGATTGTTCTCATACAGGTTGAGGGAGATGAAGTCGCTGTCGATCTGAACAGCCAGCAGCGGCATCTTTGCCTTGACCTTGGAGTCAGCCAGCAGAACCTTTGTGATGGCATTACAGCCGATCATAACGGTCTTGAGCGTGATACCCAGCATATGGAAGATACGCTTGTAGCACTCGATAACTTCGTAAGGACACGCGGTAACGAGGACGCGCTGCTTCTTCTCGCCGTTCTCATCGTCCTCCGGATCGCCGACGATAACGTAAGCCACGGAGTAGGAGTCGTCGATGTTCAGCTGCATCTGGAGCTGCATACGGATCTCCTTCATGAACTCGGACTCCTTGGCATTCGGAGTCACCAGCAGTTCCTTGAAGACGGTCTGGTTGGAGGACAGTGCTACGATAGCCTCCTTGTCAGGCATATTGTTGCGCTTGAGGACCTGGTTGATCAGAACGGCCACGCGGTTGATGTCATTGACATGACCGTTGACGATAACAGCTTCCTCGAGTGCGATCTCGGCAGCGGCAGAGATCTTGATCTTGCCGTTGCTCTCCGTACCTTTAATAATACGGATTTTTCTATCAGTAACGTCAAATGAAAGCATTTAGTTTTCCACCTCTCTGTGTTGATGATTTGGCTTTAGGATGCGATATTGTCGAACGAACCATACAGTGCCGGGAATACCGCGAGCAGCAGCATACATACCGCAACACCCATGATAATGATCATGACCGGCTCGAGCAGAGAAACCAGACGTGCAACTGCGGAGTCTGCTTCCTCATCGTAATACTCAGCAGTCTTGCCAAGGATGGTATCGAGTGCGCCGGCTTCCTCGCCGACGAAGATGATCGAGCAGAACATGGAATCGAAGATCTCAGTTCTCTGGATCGAAGCGGAAAGGGTTTCACCCTGCTTTACCTCATCGATGACATTCTCGAAGCATTCATCAATATAACGGTTGCCAAGGATCGCGGAAGAACGTCTGAGGCACTCTACCATCGGAATACCGGAGGAGTAGAGGGAGGACAGGGTTCTTGCGAAACGTGCGGTGTAGATCTTAACGACCAGCGGGCCAAATGCCGGGCCCTTGATAATGAACTTATCCCATTTCAGGCGGGTGCTCGGGATCTTCATGACATAGGTGACACCGAAGATGATACCCACAATGACGAGGATGTAGATGTACCAGAAGTGTACAAGGGAGTCTGAGAACGCCATCATCGCGCGGGTAAATGCCGGCATATCATCCTCGCTCTCATACAGGCCTGCGAAGGTCGGCATGATGAAGGTGAACATTGCGATAATAATGACAATACACAGGAAGCCGAGGATGATCGGGTAGGTCATCGCGCCCTTGATGGTATTGTTCATTTTCTGTTCCTTTGCGTAGTGGTCGGACATACGCTGCATGATGACATCGAGCTGACCGGATGTTTCACCGGCGTTGACCATTGAGATCAGGAACTCCGGGAAGACGCCGCGGTACATTTCGAGAGAGGACGAGAAGGATTCACCCTTCTGTACGTTCTCGTACACGCTCTGCCATACCTGTTTTGCCTGCTCGGTCGGCTGCTCTTTGCTGAGGATATCCAGCGCCTTGACCAGTGTCAGACCGGATGTCAGCATCGCTGCAAGCTGACGGCAGCAGAATGCCAGGTCTTTGGTGCTGAACTTCTTGATTGTTTTCGAACTTTCGATGTCCTTTTCCTCATACTTGAGATTTGTCAGACCCTTCGCATTAACCTGCGACATAAAGTCTCTCTCATCCTCCGCATTGATGGTACCCTTGACCTGCTTGCCGGCAGGTGTTGTACCCGTGTAGGAAAAGCTCTTCATTCGACCACCTCCAATGATTGATAAATTTTAGAGAGTATATTTCAGCATAATACCCCAGTATCTTTATTATACCATTTGCAATTTGAAATTGCAATCGCTTTTTTTCATAAATCGCACGCTTTTTTTTAGAATTTCTCACAAAAGCGATAGCAAGCATATACGATTTGTAATATTGTTGGAAATTGCTACGGAACAGATAGCCAACAATATTACCAAAGTTAATGAATTTAACTTTAAATCGAGGTTAAATTCGTTTTCGGATTTATGCAGTATTCACAAAAGCCTGTGTTTCCAGGCGATTTTCGTATGCGTTATGCCGTTTCTGTGTGAAATCCATGTGAAAGCCAAAGACAGTATCCGGATAATCTATTAACTATAAATGTATAGGCGCTTCCGGCAGTGCCTCGGGTTCCGGTGTCTCCGGCTCTGCCGCCGGCGGTGCCTCCGGGCGGGTGTACAGCCGCAGCACCGCCGATGCCATCTTGTTGATCATCAGTAGGATGGTCTTGGGATCCTCGCCGCGGTACTGGATGTAGGCATGGTACGCGCCCTGGATCAGGTAGGTCAGGATGACGTTTTTCTCCAGATCCTCGCGATAGTCCGGATGCAGTCCGAAGATGTATTCCTTCAGGCTCTTCTCCAGCAGCGTCGCCAGCATTCCGGCGCGGCTGCCCGAAAACAGGATGCCCAGCAGGCTCTCATGTGCCATCAACAGGCAGTACAGCTCCTCATTGAAGCGCTCGGTCTCCCCCAGCAGGCTGGTCGGATCGGAAAGTCCGCCCAGAATATCGTCGATCACCTCCTGCTCAAGCTGTTCCGAAAGCTCATAAATATCGTGATAATGCAGATAAAACGTTGCTTTGTGGATCTCGGCGCGTTCTGAGAGTTCGCGGACCGTGATCTTTTCCAGCGGGCGTTCGCTTCGCAATGCGAGGAATGCGTTTACAATACTGCGCTTGGTGCGCTGCTGTCGTAAGTCCATTGCTGACCTCCTGTTCTCTTTCTGACTTTCGTCGTTTATGCGACGTTTTCCGGAAAATGGTGATTGTTTCGCCGCTGTAAACATTGTATAATAGAATTATAACAGTTTTTTAGGGATTTGGCAAGTCTTTTTTTCCTTGTTTTACGAAAATATTCCCCAAAAGCAGTTCCGGAGGTTCAAATCATGGATATTTATGGCTTTTACACCGGTCAGGTTTTCGATGCCCACAAGCACCTCGGCGCCCACCGCGACAGGGAAGGGTACACCTTCCGCGTGTACGCACCGCATACCGAGCGCATCACGCTGGTCGGTGAATTCAATGACTGGCAGGACTGGGAGATGTACCAGTGCTGGGGCGGTCACTTCTGGGAGGTCAACGTGCCGCAGGCAAAGGCAGGGGACCGATACCTTTATAAAATATGGCACAGGGACGGCAGCTATACCGAGCACTGCGATCCCTACGGATTCGGGATGGATCTGCGCCCGGCCTTCTGCTCGGTCGTGCGTGACCTGACAGAATACCAGTTCCGGGATTCGACATGGATGCGAAAGCGAAGCGACTGCAAGGACAGGCCGCTCCACATCTACGAGTTGCACTGCGGCTCCTGGAAGCAGAAAAAAGCCCGTCCTGAGGACGAAAGCGCCGAGTGGCTGAACTATGACGAACTCGCGGACGAGTTGATCCCCTACCTCAGGGATATGGGCTACAACTACGTCGAACTGATGCCCATTGCCGAGCATCCGGCAGATGAAAGCTGGGGCTATCAGAATACCGGATTTTTCGCGCCGACCTCGCGTTACGGCACGGCAGCGCAGCTCAAATCCTTTGTGGACAAGTGCCACCGCAATGACATCGGCGTCCTGCTGGACTTCGTGCCGGTGCATTTTGCGGTGGACAGCTATGGCCTTGCGAAATTCGATGGCGCACCGCTGTACGAATATCCCGACGCTTCCTCCGGCATGAGCGAGTGGGGCAGCTATAATTTCATCCATTCCAAGGGAGAGGTGCGCAGCTTTCTGCAATCCTGCGCGGCTTACTGGCTGGAGGAATACCACTTCGACGGGCTGCGCATGGACGCCATCAGCCGCATGATCTACTGGCACGGCAAGCCGGAGTGCGGTGTCAACAACTCCGCCCTCAGCTTCATCCGGACCATGAATTCCGGCCTGAAAGCGCGGTTTCATGGTGTGATGCTGTGCGCCGAGGATTCGACGGATTTTCCGCACGTCACGGCGCCTGTGTGGTGTGACGGGCTTGGATTCGATTACAAGTGGGACATGGGGTATATGAACGACACCCTCAGCTACTTCCAGACTGATCCGCTGTTCCGCTACGGCAATTACAACAAGCTGACATTCTCGATGATGTACTACCATTCCGAGTACTATATCCTGCCATTTTCGCACGACGAGAACGTCCACGGCAAGGCGACCGTCCTCCAGAAGATGCACGGCCTGTACGAAGGAAAATTCGCGCAGGCAAGGGCTTTCTATATGTATAACGCCATTCATCCCGGTAAGCTGCTGGACTTCATGGGCTCGGAATTCGGACAGCTGCGCGAATGGGACGAGCGCCGCGAGCAGGACTGGTTTCTGCTGACGTACCCGATCCACGATGCGTTCCACCGCTATATCCGCGAGCTGAATCACCTCTACCTGAAGCATTCCGCGCTCTTTGAACGCGATTACACCGAGGGCGGCTTCGAGTGGAAGGACGCCGCACAGAATTACCCGTGCTGCTACACTATGCAGCGCTATTCCTCGAAGGAATCCATCGTCGGCGTGTTCAATTTTGCCGGTGCGCCGCAGGATCATTACACCGTTCACTGCGATGCCAAGCGCCTGATCGTGCTGATGGATTCGAGCGCGGATATCTACAACGGCAGCCGTCCCGATACCGCCGGTACGGTCATCGAGGGAAATGACGGCGAATTCGTCCTTTCGCTGCCGCCGTTCACAGCGATGATGCTGCAGGCGGAGTAAAACTTCAACGTGAAGTGCTGATGTTTTCACTATATTTTTTGTCTGAAACGCAGAAATACAGACAAATTTATAAAAAATCGCTGAAAGTGCTTGAAAAAATCCATATAATATTATATACTAAAGATATATGAGATTTTTTCTGGACAGGAGATCCTGCTTTATGAATCAGAACGAAATCATCCGTGCGCTGCAAGACGGCGCTTTCGATCCGGCACTCTCGAAGCTGTACGCCTGCCGCGGCGAGGCCTTGGCTGCGTGCCGCCAGCGGTATATCGACGCCGTCCTCGCATTCGGCAGGGAATTCGGTGAAAGCGGCGACATTGCACTGTTTTCCGCACCCGGCAGAACCGAACTCTGCGGCAATCACACCGACCATCAGGGCGGTCACGTCCTTGCTGCCAGCGTCGATCTCGACATCATTGCCGTCGCCGCCAAGCGTGACAATGGACAGATCCGGCTGAAGTCCGAGGGTTTCCCGATGGACTGTGCATCGCTGTCCGACCTGACGCCGCAGCCTGAGGAGGTCAACACCTCCACTGCACTTTTGCGCGGTATTGCGGCAAAATTCACGGAACTCGGACATCCCGTCACCGGCTTCGATGCCTACACCACCTCCAATGTCCTGCGCGGTTCGGGACTCTCGTCCTCTGCGGCGTTCGAGGTGCTGGTCGGCAATATCTGCTCCGCCTTTTTTGCGGACGGCGCGGTGGATGCCGTGCAGATCGCGCAGATCGGGCAGTACGCCGAGAATGTATTCTTCGGCAAGCCCTGCGGTCTGATGGATCAGATGGCGTGCTCCGCCGGCGGTGTCATTGCGATTGATTTTCGCGAAGAACAGCCAAAAATCACCAGAACTGACGTCGATCTCGCCAAGGAGGGCTATGCGCTGTGCATCCTCGATTCCGGCGCGGATCACGCGGACCTGACCGGTGCGTATGCTGCCATTCCGGAGGAAATGCAGCGCATCGCCAAAACCCTTGGCAAGGACGTGCTGTCGCAGGTCAAGAAGCGCGATTTTTACGCGAATCTGCGCGATCTCCGGAACCGCTGCGGCGACCGCGCGGTTTTGCGTGCGATGCACTACTTTGCGGATGACGACCGTGTGACGAATGCGGTGCGTTCGCTCCAGAATGGCTATTTCTCGCAGTATCTGGAGGAAATCACACGCTCCGGCCATTCCTCGTTCGAGTATCTCCAGAATGTTTCGGTTTACGATGATCCGATGCATATGGAGGTCGCCCTGACCATCGCACTTTGCGAGGAGCTGCTCGGCGACCGCGGTGCAGTGCGCGTTCACGGCGGCGGATTCGCCGGAACGGTGCAGGCTTATGTGCCGCTGGATATGCTGGACGATTTCAAGAGCCGTACCGAACAGGTGCTCGGCAAGGGCCGCTGCCATGTCATGCAGATCCGCAGCATCGGCGGCACACAAGTGAAAATATGATCATTCCATTCGGGAATGACGCAAACGTTAAGGGAGAGAAAAAATTATGGGAAAGATGTTAGTTACCGGCGGTGCCGGATTTATCGGAAGCCACACCTGCGTGGAATTTCTGGACGCTGGCTACGAGGTCGTGATCCTCGATAACCTGAGCAATTCCAAGGAGGAGGCTGTCCGCCGCATCGAGCAGATCGCCGGCAAGTCCGTGACCTTCTACAAGGCGGATATGCGTGACGAAGCCGCTGTCCGCAAGATCTTCGAGGAGCAGGACATTGAGGCAGTCGTGCATTTTGCCGGTCTGAAGGCCGTCGGCGAGTCCGTCCAGAAGCCCCTGGAATACTACGAAAACAACCTGAACGGCACGTTCGTTCTCATCAAGGTGATGCGCGAATTCGGCTGCAAGTCGATCGTGTTCTCCTCGTCCGCGACGGTTTACGGCATGAACAATCCCGTTCCCTATGTGGAGGATATGCCGACCTCCGCGACCAATCCGTATGGCTACACCAAGGTCATGATCGAGCAGATCCTGCACGATGTCTGCAATGCCGATCCGGAATTCCGCGTGGTGGCACTGCGTTACTTCAACCCCATCGGCGCTCACAAAAGCGGTCTGATCGGTGAGGATCCCAACGGCATCCCGAATAACCTCCTGCCGTATATCGGCCAGGTCGCTGTCGGCAAGCTCGAACAGCTCTCTGTTTTCGGCGATGACTACGACACGCCCGACGGCACCGGTGTCCGCGACTATATCCATGTGGTCGATCTGGCAAAGGGCCACGTCTGTGCGATCGAATATGCCAAGGCCCACACCGGCTTCATGCCGATCAACCTCGGCACCGGCAACGGCGTTTCCGTGCTGGAGATGGTTCACGCTTACGAAAAGGCTTGCGGTCACGCGATCAATTACCGCATCGCACCGCGCCGCGCAGGTGACATTGCAACTTCCTACGCCAATGCCTCCCGTGCCAAGGAACTCCTTGGCTGGGAAGCACACGAGACACTCGAAACCATGTGCGAGGACAGCTGGCGCTTCATGCAGCGCAATCCCAACGGTCTGTAATAGAAAGGAACTCAGTATATGCAGTATTTCTTAGCTGCGCTGGGTGCTGTGTTGGTGTTCCTGCTGGTGCTGCTCGTGCTGACGGGTGGGAAAATGCGTGATCTCGTGGGTTTCTTCGTGGAGGAAGTCGATGAGAACAACACGCCGCTGCATCCGGTCAAGCTGTTGTCTGCCAATGCGCTCGTGCGCCGTGAGGGGAAGCAGCAGACGCCTGCAAAACCGCGTAGATCTGCGCCGGCACGTTCCGGAGGGAAGTCCGCCGGCGCCCGCAAAGCGCAGAGCCGCAGCAGTGCCAAGCGCAATCCCCATCAGGCATACACCGAAATGGCGATCCTGGTCAACAAGATCGACGAGCGACGCCGCGTGGTGGACAGCAACGGGCATTCCACGCTTTATGATGAATATTTCGAGCTGGTGTTTGAAACGCGGCGAGGGGAAACGCTCCATCTGGTGACATCCCGTGCCGCTTTCAAGGAAACACCGTTCAATCAGGACGGTGCGCTGACCTACAAGCGCGGCAGACTGATCCGCTTCAAGTACGCCGGCGGCATCGTCACCGACGAGATCACACCGCCGACGCGGTGATTACATCGTGCAGAAGTCCCGCACAGATGTGCGGCACTGATCCAGAGAGCCATAGTATTTCTGATGTTCGGTCAGGAGTACTGTGGCTTTCTCTATTGACAACTCGGAATTTGAGGAGGGTGAAAAATGAGAAAATACGCTGTACCCTCGATCATGCTGATCGTATTTGAAACCGTCGCGGTCGTCCTTTGGCAGACAAAGGACAATCTCTTTTACTTGTTCAATTTCAGCTATATCGGCATCTCCATCTCGCTGGGTACCTTTTTGTTTATCAGAAAATACCAATATGCACGGCGCATCGTGCAATTGCTTGTGGGTCTGTACATGATGATCTATCTGGGACTGATCCGATGTGAGAATATGCAGATCGAGGGGTTCTGGTACTATCTGTTTACGGGTGTGTTTGAAGCCGCAACCATTCATTATGCGGTTGCAAAAATTTTCGGGCCGCTGATCTTCGGGAGAGGGTGGTGTGGTTATGCTTGCTGGACAGCTATGGTGCTGGATTTTCTGCCCTACAAAGTGCCGCAGCATCCCAGAAAGAAACTGGGCTGGATCAGGTATATCACCTTTTCTGCATCATTGGTCTTTGTTGGCGCATTATTTCTGGCAAGTGCCGGAAACATCGAGAAAATCATGTTTTGGGCATTCGTGATCGGCAATCTGTTGTATTACGCTGTGGGGATCATGCTTGCATATGCTTTCAAGGATAATCGGGCGTTCTGCAAATACATCTGCCCAATCACGGTATTTTTAAAGCCGATGAGCTATTTCTCTCTGTTTCGGATAAAATGTGATAAAGACAAATGTATTTCCTGTGGGAAATGCAGGAAGATCTGTCCGATGAATGTGGATGTGACGGACAATTCCAGAAAACGCGAAAATGGTACAGAGTGCATCCTTTGTATGGAATGCGTGAAACACTGCCCCAAGGATGCGCTGTAACTTCTGATCGACCGCACGTCTTTGGCGTATGATTGAAATCGGTACTGAAAAACTATTTACAACTGCGTCAAGATGTGCTATAATAGTATCAAATACCAGATGCAGGAGTGTCATTATCATGCGTTATCATAAGGAAAGCTTTCAGAGCTATTATCAGGAAATGTCCTCGGCGCTGCGCGGCTATGCGCTGCCGCGGTGGGAGGATTTTCCGGATCTGGAGATCTATATGGATCAGATGATCGTCCTTATCAATCGCTATCTCTCGTTCCAGAACAGCGACAAGGTCGTCACTGCTTCCATGATCAACAATTACGTTAAAGCCAGACTCATGCCGCCGCCGGTGCGCAAAAAATACGGCCGCGCCCATCTGGCTTACCTCGTGGTCATCTGTTCGCTGAAGGATGCACTGGGTATGGCGGTCATTGAGAAAATGTTCCCACCCGGCATGGAGGGCGAACTCCTCCGCGAGCGCTATAATGCGTTCGTTGCCAATCAGGTCAAGGCGTATCACTTCGTTGAGGACAACATCGACAGTGTTGCCATCCCCTTGCTCCAGGAGGAGAACCGCATCTCCGACCGCATCCACGACCTCGTCATGCAGGTCGGTGTTTCGGCCAATATCGCCAAGCACCTCGCCGAATGCTTCGCGCAGCAGCAGGAAGCAGCCGTGAACGAGGAGGAAACACCCTAGGGCGTGTTGACACTAAGCCTAAAACGCATCTTTTTGGCAGAATTTTACGCATACTGCGTCGAGAAAACTTGCTGGGCGACAGCCCACCTGCGTTTCCTCTCCTTGTCTGCGCAGAAATTCTGCTCAAAAATCTGCACA
>JAFPXW010000233.1 GCA_017394565.1 Oscillospiraceae bacterium
ATGAGCCGTGAGGGCTGGGAGGTTCTGAGCATAATACCTGCGCCGTTTTACCGGCAGACAGGAGAACTGCTCATTACGTTTGAACGCTATGTGTAACGAGAGGCAAACATGAAAGATTATCGAATCGTATTTGAAAAACGCGGACGGGTGAAGTACATCTCCCATCTCGACCTGAACCGCTGTATGCTCCGTGCCGTGCGACGTTCGGGGCTACCGGCGTGGTATACGGAGGGTTTCCATCCGCATATGTATCTGATGTTCCCCCTCGCCCTGTCCCTCGGCGCGGAGAGTACCTGTGAGGTCATGGACATCCGGCTGACGCAGGAAGTCCCGCCGGCGGAAATTCTCGCGCGGCTGAATCCTGCACTTCCGGAGGGCTTGAAAGCGTATGAGGTGCGAGAGCCGAAGAACGTCACACAGGACATTGGCAGCGCCGAGTATGAGGTCGTACTGATCGGCGAGGGATTGGCAGAGAAGTGGGAAAGCTTTCTGGCACAGGAGCAGATCCTCATCGAGAAAAAGACCAAAAAAGGCATGAAGGAGCTCGACATCAAGCCGAAGATCACCGTCACGGACGTTTCAGCATCGGACGGAGAGCTGCACCTGACGCTGCGCCTGCCCGCCGGAAATGAGGGGAATATCAACGTTTCTGTCGTGACGGATGCCTTTGCGAAGTTCGCGGAAACGCAGGTTCTGGTGAAAACTGTGCTGCGGACGAAAATTTTTTGCACGGATGGCGGAGTTTTTTTCTGAAACCCCTTGCTTTTTCCTGTGAAATGTGGTATGATAGTAGATGCATTTGAAATCCGTCAGGGCAGATTCTGCGCTGATGAGGGTTAATGCCATCGCGTGGGCTAATCCCACACAAGACATTAAATCGGTTCATCCTCTGGCGTGAGGGTGTCTGCGAAGTTTCAGACCCCACGGCAGTTTTTCCGGCAATGCTGAGCCGGAAGGACGGGCGGCGTGAATGAAGAATCGGAAATTTACGGAGGTAAACACAATGGATGCACTGAAGAAGATCAGCGAAACCAGCATGAAGGAAAACGCACCTGCAGTTGAGGTCGGCGATACCGTAAAGGTACACGTTCGCATCAAGGAGGGTGACAAGAGCCGTATCCAGGTATTCGAGGGCACTGTCATCGCTAAGAAGCATGGCGGCATCAGCGAGACTTTCACCGTTCGCCGTGTAGCACATGGCTGCGGTATCGAGAGAGTATTCCCGCTGCACAGCCCGGCTGTTGATAAGGTTGAGCTGGTAAGACACGGTAAGGTTCGCAGAGCAAAGCTGTACTACCTGCGCGACAGAGTCGGCAAGGCAGCCAAGGTCAAGGAACTCATCTGAGTCTGAGAACGCAAGAAAAAGCAGGAGGCCGGGGAGCTTGCTCCCTGCCTCTGTTAACTCTTGCACAGGAGGGGACGAAAAGTCCCTTTTTATTTTATGAAAGCAGAAGCGGGGATGCCTGCCAGACAGGCGGCTTCTCCGTTTTTTGATAGAAAGGGCGGATTAACATGGAGCAGAACGAACGCGAAACAACTGCATCCGCAGAGGAACTCGTGACAGAAGAAGCAGCTGAGGTCACTGCGGCAGCAGAGACGTCCCGGACCGAAACCGCATCGGAACCGTCCGGAACGGCTGACAAGGCAGATGCAGGTGAAGCAGCTGCCAAGGTCGATTGGTTCAGCGAGATCGTAGAGATCCTGGAAACCATGCTGATCTCGGTATTTGTGATCCTGCTGATCTTTTCGTATCTGATGCGCCCTGTGACGGTGGACGGAAATTCGATGGTGCCTACGCTGCATGATACCGACAGACTGGTGATGTACCGCCTGCTGTATCGTCCGAGCGTTGGCGATATTGTCGTAGTCAATGACCATGGCGGCCATATTTTTGCCGGCGATGAGGTCGTGGAAAGCGGCTATTCGCTTGACGAATGCATCATCAAGCGCGTCATTGCCAAGGCCGGTCAGAAGGTCATGATCGACGCCACTGCGGGCGAGGTCTATGTGGATGATGTGCTGCTGGATGAGCCGTATATCAACGAGCTGACCTATACCGATGACATGGCATTCCAGTATCCGATCACCATTCCGGAGGGCTATGTGTTCGTCATGGGTGACAACCGCAATCATTCTTCCGACAGCCGCAGCGTTGCCGTTGGTCTGGTCGATGTGAACGATGTGCTGGGCAAGGCGTATTTCCGCTATCATTCAGCAAGGGATGAGATCACCGGCGAAAAGCTTGACGAGATCGGCTTTGTAAAGTGACCGCGCAGGAGGATGGATCATGCGCGAATACATACGTTTTTCCAGGTCCCGGAAGCTTCACACAGCGATCGGCATTTTCGTGGATATCCTCGACTATGCGCTGCTGACACTGTTCTGCATCATTCTGCTGTGTATTTATGTGTTCCATTTTGCGGCGGTGCAGGGAGATTCGATGCTTCCGACCTTGCAGGACGGCGACCAGCTTCTGGTCAATGCGCTCGACCGCGATCCTGCGCCGGGGGAGATCGTCATTATCAATGCAGCCAGCGTCGGTCTGCTGCACGATGACGGCACCCCCTACGAGATCGAAGGCCTGCACAAGGTCATCGTCAAGCGTGTGATCGCTGTCGGCGGTCAGGAGCTTGATTTTGATTTTGACAAGGGCGTCGTCTATGTGGACGGGCAGGCGCTCGCGGAGCCCTATATCAATACGTCAACGACACGCCCGGTGGCGAACGGCGCGTTTGAATACCCGATCATGGTGCCGGAGGGCTTTGTCTATGTGATGGGCGACAACCGCGAAGTCTCGAAGGACAGCCGTTACGGCGATGTCGGACTGATCCCGCTGTCGCAGATCGAAGGCTCTGTGCTGCTCCGGATCCAGCCAAGCTTCGGGCGCGTGAATTAAATTTGAAAGTGATCTGCCGAGACGTTCGGCATTGAAAGGAGTACGCCATATGGCGGACATCAAGATCGGGAACATTCAGTGGTTCCCCGGTCATATGACCAAAACCAAACGCATGATCGCCGCCAATCTGTCCCTCGTGGACGGCGTGGTGGCGCTGCTGGATGCCCGGATCCCGCTGTCCAGCTGCAATCCGCAGCTCACGGAGCTGATGAACAGCAAGCCCTATATGGTGCTGCTGAACAAGGCAGATGTGGCGGATCCGAACCTCACGGCACAGTGGGTGCAGTATTATCAGCGGCAGGGGATCCCGGCGCTTGCGATGGACTGCATCAGCGGCAAGGGAACCCGGCAGTTCCTTCCGGTCGTGAAGGAGCAGATGCTCAGGGACTTGCTTGCCAAGCGGCAGAAGGCCGGCATGGTCGGACGCCCGATCCGGCTGATGATCGTCGGCATCCCGAATGTCGGAAAATCTTCTTTTATTAATAAGATGGCGAAGTCCAAACGTGCCAAGGTCGAGGACCGCCCCGGCGTGACACGCACCAAGCAGTGGGTGCGCGTGGACGAACAAACAGAATTCCTCGATATGCCGGGCGTTCTCTGGCCGAAATTCGATGACGAGGAAGTGGCGCTGCGTCTGGCTTTCACCGGCGCGATCCGCGATCAGGTGCTGGACATCGAGGCGCTTGCGATGCTCCTGCTGGAGTACCTGCATGAGCATTATCCGCAGTCGCTCCTGAACCGCTACAAGCTTGAGACCGAGGAGACCGAGGGCGACAAGCTGCTCGAGCTCGTCGGCAGAAAGCGCGGAATGCTGCTCTCCGGCGGCGTGGTCAATACCGAGCGTGCGGCGATCACCGTGCTGGATGATTTCCGCGGCGCAAAGCTTGGCAGGATCACGCTGGAGGTACCTCCGAAAAAGGGGGAGCAGGCATGAGAGAGGACACCCTCCGCCGCCGTCAGGCGATGCTGGATTATGACGACGCCATGCGCACGCAGTTCGGTGTGATCTGCGGCGTGGATGAGGCAGGACGCGGCCCGCTGGCCGGCGATGTGTATGCCGCCGCGGTCGTTCTGGGCGAGGATCACGGCATCGTGGGGCTTGACGACAGCAAGAAGCTTTCTGAAAAGCGCAGGGAAGCGCTCTTTGATGAAATACAGGAGAAAGCAGCAGCGTTCTGCATCGCGACGGCAAGCGTTGCGGAGATCGAGCAGCTCAATATCCTGAATGCGGCCATGCTCGCCATGCAGCGGGCGGTCGAGGGCTTGCAGATCCAGCCGGCCTATGTGCTGGTAGACGGGAACAAGTATCCGCCCATCGCACTTCCCGGCGAGACCGTTGTCAAGGGCGATGCGACAAGCGCGTCGATCGCTGCGGCTTCCATCCTGGCGAAGGTCGCCCGTGACCACTATATGCTCGCACAGGCGGAATTGTATCCGGAGTACGGCTTTGAAAAACATAAGGGCTACGGCACGGCGGAACACCGCGCAGCACTCCTGCAATTCGGGATGTGCCCGATCCACCGCCCTTCTTTTCTGAGGAGGATCCTATGACCAGAGCCGAGATCGGAAAAATGGGAGAGGATGCGGTGTGCCGTTACCTCGAGGAACGCGGATACACGATCCGCGACAGGAATTTCCGGATCCGCGGCGGCGAAATCGATATCGTCGCGCAGAAGGATGATTTCCTCTGCATTGTCGAGGTCAAGACACGCAAACTGGACGCGGTGGAATCCGGTATGGAAGCCGTGACACGTTCCAAAATGAAGCGTCTGATCCGTGCCTGCTATATCTACTGCGAGAAACGCGGGATCGGCGAGCATGATTATAATTTTCGCTACGATATCGCGGATGTGTCGTATTGGAACGGACACATCACTGACATTGATTATCTTGAAAGTGCGTTTGACGAGAGTGACCACATTTGTGATGAAATTTTCGGAAACGACCACTATTCATGGTGATAGCCAAATCATGTATTGCATCGTGACAAGATGCAGAAAGGGGTAGTTTATGAACTACAAAAGTACAAGAGATTCCAGCCTGAATGTGACCAGCGCACAGGCGATCGCACAGGGCATTTCCGCTGACGGCGGCCTCTTCATTCCGGAGAGCATCCCGCAGATCACAATGGACGAACTGAAGACACTCGCCGGCATGAGCTACAAAGAGCGTGCCAATGCGGTTTTTGCCAAGTTCCTGACCGACTTCACCGCAGATGAGATCGAATACTGCACTTCCGGTGCTTACAATACCAAGAATTTCGACAGCGAGAACATCGCTGAACTGACGCAGGCATTCGGCAATGCCCACATCCTCGAGCTGTGGCACGGCCCGACCTGCGCATTCAAGGATATGGCACTCCAGATCCTGCCGTATCTGCTGACTACGTCCCTCAAGAAGAACGGCGAGGACAAGAAGGTCGTGATCCTCGTAGCAACGTCCGGCGATACCGGTAAGGCGGCCCTCGAGGGCTTCAAGGATGTTCCGGGCACGGAGATCATGGTATTCTATCCGGATCACGGCGTATCCTCCATGCAGAAGCGCCAGATGGCAACGCAGGAGGGTGCCAATGTCGGCGTCTGCGCGATCGAGGGCAACTTCGACGACTGCCAGAACGGTGTCAAGATGATCTTCACGGACAACGCTGTTAAGGAGAAGCTCGCAAAGAACGGCAAGATGTTCTCCTCTGCAAACTCCATCAACTGGGGCAGACTCGCTCCCCAGATCATCTACTACGTTTCTGCATATGTAGAGCTGGCAAAGCGCGGCGACATCAGCTTCGGCGATACCGTGAATGTTGTCGTTCCGACTGGTAACTTCGGCAATATCCTCGCGGCTTACTACGCAAAGAACATGGGCGTGCCGATCGGCAAGCTGATCTGCGCTTCCAATATCAACAAGGTCCTCACCGACTTCATCGAGACCGGTGTTTATGACAGAAACCGCGATTTCTTTGCAACCGTTTCTCCGTCCATGGACATCCTGATCTCCTCCAATCTGGAGCGTCTGCTCTACATCCTGACCGGCGGCGACGATGCACAGATCCGCGACTGGTTCGGCAAGCTGTCCAAGGATGGCAAGTATGAGGTCACAGACGAGATCAAGGCGAAGCTTCAGGCAGATTTCGTCGGCGGCTTCTGCGACGATGCGGACACCAAGAAGACCATCCACGACTTCAAGGAGAAGTTCGGCTACACCTGCGATACCCACACCGCTGTGGCTGTCAAGGTCTACAATGATTACATCGCAAAGACCGGCGATACCACCAAGACCATCATCGCTTCTACCGCATCTCCCTACAAGTTCAGCGCAAGCGTGCTCGAGGCGATCGAGGGTGCGCAGTCTGCGGCGGACGAGTATGAGCAGGTAGCACATCTGGCAGAGGTTTCCGGTCTGCCGATCCCGCAGTCCCTCGCTGCCCTCAAGGACAAGGCTGTCCGCTTCTCTGAGGTCATCGAGAAACAGAATATGGAGGCATATGTGCTGAATAAGCTCGGCATTACGGAGTAATCTGCATGAGCCTGTTCGTACTCGGCGATACCCACCTGTCACTCGGCGTCCCGGCCAAGCCGATGGATATTTTCGGCGGCTGGGAGAACTACATGAACCTCATCGAACAGAACTGGCGGCGGCTGATCCGGCCGGAGGACACCATCGTCCTTGCCGGTGACATTTCGTGGGGCATGACGCTGGAGGAAGCCAGGGCGGATTTTGCCTTTCTGCACGACCTGCCCGGTACTAAGATCATTCTCAAGGGAAACCACGACTACTGGTGGAATTCCATGAAGAAAATGAATGAGTTTTTCGCCGCAAACGGCTTTGATTCGCTGCATATCCTGCACAACAACTGCTATGCCTATGAGGGATACGGTCTGTGCGGGACGCGCGGCTGGGTGAATGTCCCCGGCGAAACCAATGCCAGAGGTGAGAGCCTTGATCCGTCCCTCGGCGGCGATGCCAAGGTGCTGCTGCGTGAGGAACAGCGCCTGCGCGTTTCTTTGCAGGCAGCGCAGAAGGAAGGGCTCAAACCGATCGCATTCCTGCATTATCCGCCCATCTACTGGAACAACCGCAATGAGCTGATCGTCAAAACGCTGCATGATTTCGGCGTGACCGATTGCTATTACGGCCACCTCCACGGAGCGCAGACGCACGCCCGTGCGGAGAAAAATACCGTGGATGGCATCACCTATCATTTGATTGCTAGCGATTATTTACAATTTATCCCTGAAAAAATACTGTAAATTTGTCACGATTGTAGAAGTCTGACAGGACTTTGAAAAATGTATAGAAATCTTACGGCGGATATGCTATAATAAATTGTATGTGCAGCGCAAAAGGGGCGAATTGTCCGATGCTGCCGCCTCACTCCCCATTTGGGGGACATTTGAATTTGAATTTGGAGGATCCGAAAATGAGCTTAAAATCCACTGAAAGAACAGAAGTCAATACCGTCGAAATGGTATTTGAGGTAAGCCCGGAGCAGTTCGAGACTGCCATCGAGAAGGCCTACCAGAGAGTGAAGAAGAATATCAGCATCCCCGGCTTCCGTAAGGGCAAGGTTACCCGTAAGATGGCTGAGATGCGTCTGGGCGAGGGCGTTTTCTATGAGGAAGCCCTCAATGAACTCATCAATGAGGAGCTGACGCCTGAGCTGATGAAGGCTGACTTCGAGCTGGTTGACCGTCCGCAGGTAGACGCTGAGAAGGTCTCCAAGGAAGAGGGCGTTGTTTTCAAGGCCATCTGCATCACCAAGCCGGATGTGAAGATCGAGAACTACAAGGGCATCAAGGCTTCCAAGACCGTTCGCGAGATCACTGATGCTGACGTGAATACACAGGTCGATATGCTCCGTCAGAGAAATGCACGTCTGGTTTCCGTTGACGACCGCGCAGCACAGCTTGGCGACGAGGTCAACATCGACTTCGAGGGCTTCTTCGGTGATGAGGCGTTCGAGGGCGGCAAGGGCGAGCAGTTCCCGCTGAAGCTCGGCTCCGGTCAGTTCATCCCCGGCTTCGAGGATCAGATCGTTGGCAAGAACGTTGGCGACGAGTTCGACGTTGTAGTCACCTTCCCGGAGAACTACCAGATGGAGGACTACGCTGGCAAGGAAGCGACCTTCAAGTGCAAGCTCAACGGCATCACTGTTGAGGAGCTGCCGGAGGCTGATGACGAGTTCATCCAGGATTCCACTGAGTTCGAGACGCTCGAGGCTTTCAAGGCTGACGCTAAGGAGAAGCTGGAGGAGTCCGCTAAGCGCGAGGCAGAGACTGCTTTCGATAACGCAGTGATGGATGCCCTTATCAAGATGGTTGACGTTCCGATCCCGAACGTGATGTACGAGCATCGTCTGGACAGCCTCGTTGCAAACTTTGAGAATATGCTCCAGCAGCAGGGCATGAGCCTGGATCTGTACCTCCAGTACACCGGCATGGACATCAATGACTTCCGCGACAACAACCGTGACCGCGCTGAGAACGAAGTCAAGCTCCGTCTGGCTCTGGAGAAGATCGCTGACCTCGAGAACATCCAGATCTCTGACGACGAGATCAACGAGAGCCTGAAGGGCATCGCTGAGGCAAACAACATGAGCGTTGACGAAGTGAAGCGCCGTCTGCCGATGGGCGATTACATCATGGATATGCGTGTCACCAAGGCGATCGAGCTGGTTAAGGCAAACGCTGAGATCGTTGAGGAGGCTCCGGCTTCCGAGGAGAAGGCTGACTGATCCTGATTCAATCAAAACAGCATTTGTGCGTGAGCGAACCTTTGCCGTTCGCTCACGCTTTATCCCCGAGGGGAACCTCGGTGTCTGAAGGAAAGGATGAGGCGAAGTGTTTAGAGAAATGAATACGCTGGTACCGTATGTTGTTGAGCAGACGAGCCGCGGCGAGCGCTCCTACGATATTTACTCCCGACTGCTCAATGACCGCATCATCATGCTGCACGAGGATGTCAATTCTGCATCCGCCAGCGTGATCGTAGCGCAGCTTCTGTATCTGGAGAGCCAGGATCCGGAGAAGGATATCTCCCTGTATATCAATTCCCCCGGCGGATCCATCACCGACGGTATGGCGATCTATGACACCATGCAGTATATCAAGTGCGATGTTTCCACCATCTGCATCGGTATGGCGGCTTCCATGGGAGCCTTCCTGCTGACCGCTGGTACTGCCGGCAAGCGTTTTGCCCTGCCGAATTCGGAGATCATGATCCACCAGCCCCTGATCGGCGGCGGCGGAATTTCGGGACAGTGTACCGATATCAAGATCCATTCCGATCACCTCGTCAGAACCCGCCAGAAGCTCAACGAGATGCTTGCCAAGCACACCGGTCAGCCGCTTGAGGTCATCGAGCGCGACACCGAGCGCGATAACTATATGACTGCTGCCCAGGCACAGGCGTATGGCCTGATCGACAAGGTCATTGATAAGAGGTAAGCGCATGGCAGAGTTCAATTCCTTCAAGATCTGTAACTTCTGCGGCAAGGGCGAAGATAAGGTCATGAGTATGTTCTCCGCGGGTATCTATAATATCTGCGATGAGTGCGTATGCACCTGCTATGACATGATCTTCGGGCCGCAGGGTACCCGCACCATGGAAAAAAAGCAGGAGGAAAAGAAGAAAAAAAAGGAAAACAAGCCCTTCAAGCTTCTGCGTCCTGCTGAGATCAAGGCCGTGCTTGACCAGTATGTGGTTGGTCAGGATCAGGCGAAGATCACACTTTCCGTTTCTGTTTACAACCACTACAAGCGCATCATGAGCCAGGATGACGGCACGGATGTGGAGCTGCAAAAGAGCAATGTCCTGCTCCTCGGCCCGACCGGTGTCGGCAAGACCTTCCTGGCGCAGAGTCTGGCAAAGATCCTCGATGTACCGTTTGCGATCGCGGATGCGACCACCATTACGGAAGCCGGTTATGTCGGCGACGACGTAGAGAATGTTCTGCTCCGCCTGATCCAGGCAGCGGACTTTGACATCGAGGCTGCGGAGCGCGGTATCATTTATATCGACGAGATCGACAAGATCGCAAGAAAGTCCGAAAATACGTCACTTACCCGTGACGTTTCCGGCGAAGGCGTACAGCAGTCCCTCCTGAAGATCATCGAGGGTACGGTTTCCAACGTACCTCCGCAGGGCGGCAGAAAGCACCCGAATCAGGAGTGCATCCAGATCAACACGAAGAATATTCTGTTCATCTGCGGCGGCGCATTCGACGGACTTGAGAAGTGCATCCAGAAGCGCCTCCAGCCGTCTGGTCTGGGCTTTGGTGCGGACGTGGCTTCCAAAAAGCAGGTCATGGACAATATTTTCACCAAGGCGATCCCGCAGGATCTTGTGAAATTCGGTATGGTACCGGAGCTTGTCGGCAGAATGCCGGTCATCACGGCACTCGATCAGCTCGATGAGCCGGCACTTGTCCGCATCCTCACAGAGCCGAAAAATGCGCTTGTCAAGCAGTACGTCAAGCTGTTCAGCTACGACGATGTGCAGCTCGAAGTTGAGCCGGATGCACTGACGGAGATCGCAAAAAAGGCGATCGCACAGAATACCGGCGCTCGCGGACTGCGTTCCATCATGGAGGGCATCCTCATGGAGAGTATGTTCAACCTGCCGACCTATACCAACATCGGCAAGGTGAAAATCACCAAGGAATGCGTGACCGAGGGCGCGGCTCCTTTGCTGACCGACCGCCGCGGCAAGGCTGTGACACAGTGGTAATGAACCAATTGCATATTTCAGAAAGCCACACCACATACCGTGTGGCTTTTTGTATTTGCGGAGGAATGCTATGACGGGTTTTACATTGACTACGGAACAGGCGAAATTGCGCCTGATCGAAGCATTTTATCAAGGCATGGGCGGCGACGATCATCTGGAGGCTCTGCTGAAAATGAACGTCTCACCACTGTACGTGCAGGTGCGCCGGACGATCATCACCTACACCGCGGACTGGACGGCTTGGGCGATCGTGGAGCATCCGGAGAAAGTCCGGAAAACGGAGTGGATCACGGAATATACAGATGACTGCGGTAATATTTTTTCTACGCCCGGCTACTATGTGCCGCGTCATTCCAAAAGCATGGTGCCGCGTCGGCAGATCAAGCGTCCTTATACCAAGGATGCGATCGAGTATGTGGTTGACCGGCGTGAGAAACAGAACGGTACGCAGTCGGCATCGCAGGAGATCGTGCAGGCTGCGCACTACGATCAGAAAATGACCGCATGGCTGACGACACTTCCGGCAGCCGAGGACATCGATCCCTCCATTCCGCAGGAAGCCTGCCCGATCATCCCGACCGAAACCATTGCAGAGATCGAGCAGACGCTTGCGCATACGGTGGAAAAGGACTGCCATGCCGCCGTGACCGGAACACGCCATGTCGATCTGCGGATCGATCCCAATACGCAGGTGCAGGAACAGACCTTCCTGATCCCGGTCTAGCGTGCGAAATGCAGTGTGCAGGGGATGCATTATGAGGCGTTCAGCAGCGGCACGGATGAAACGAAATATTACCTGCCGACGCTTCCGCCTACGAAAGCACAACAGCATTATGAGCAGGAAAGTGAACAGATCCGCAAGCAACTTGACGACTGGCAGAGATCGTGGGACGACGAAATGCAGCGGCGCAGGAGAGCCTGTGATGCCGAATGCGCCTGACTCCGCAAACGGATCGAAACCATCCGGTCACAGGCGTTTTCGGCTGCGGAGGACATGGAGAACGAGGAATTCAAACAAAGTGGCAAGATCATCGGCTGTATTGCCGCGATCGTTGTACTTGCGATCATTTTCATGGCGTGCCTGACTTCGTCGCATCCGAATTTTGTGAGTCATTTGGTGATGTTCGTCTGCCTGCTTCTGATCGTGCCGATGGGACTGTTCCTGCATCGGAATTTCCAGACGAGTCAGCAGGATTACGCCGCAAGCAAAAAGAAACGCAAAACGATGCAGCAGGATGAAGAAGATCGCATCGCACCGATCGAGGCGCAGATCGACAGGCGGCAGGCAGAATGTGAAGCTGACCTCGCGAAACTCCGGCAGGAAGCCGAAGCAGATCTCTGCGAACGAAAACATCGCCTTGAATCCGAACGTGAGCCCCTGCCGCCGCCTGATCCGGAGATCCTTGCAGTGCTGCGGAATCCAGCCGTTTCCGAGGAAGAACGTCTGGAACGTATCCGGCAGATCATGGAGATGAATTCGCTGCGGATCTGAAATTGCAGGGCTGCAAAATGGCTTCATGCATTGTTTGTGCAGAATTGCCCTGAAACCGAAAATTACCGCTTGCATTTCTGACGAATATATAGTATAATAGAATAAAGCTGTTTACATACATACGAAAGCTTACCCGAACCCCTACCGAGAAGGGAGGCATACTATGCCGGAACGTAAAAAAATTCAAGAAATGCTGCCGACCGTGCCCCTGCGCGGAACGGTCGCATTCCCACATATGGTCATGCATTTTGACGTGGCTCGTGAGATCTCCGTCAAGGCCGTGGAGGAAGCCCTCCGCACCGACCGCCGTCTGTTCCTTGTGGCACAGCGTGATGTCTTTGACGAAAATCCTGAAATGCAGGATCTGTTTTCCATCGGTGTTGTTGCCGAGGTCAAGCAGACACTCCGTACACAGGACGATACCGTTCGCATCCTGGTGGAAGGTCTGTACCGCGCAAAGGTCAAGGATATCGTCAATAACGGCGAATTCCTCACGACCGAGGTGCGCCGTCTGCCGCTGAATGTACACGAGAAAGAGGACATCGAGATCGAGATGCAGGCACTCATCCGCGCGGTCAAGGACGTGTATGAGCGCTATGCCAAGATGTTTCCGCGGATGCCGCGCGAGATCCTGATCTCTGTGATGTGCCAGGATGATCCGATGAGTCTCTACGAGGAGATCGTGTTCAATACGATGTTCGATTTCAAGGACAAGCAGATCCTGCTGGAGGAAAACCACCTCTATGCACGGCTTCAGCTTCTCTATGAGATCCTGACACGCGAGACCATGGTGCTCGAAACCGAAAAGGAGATCCATGACCGCACGCAGGAGAGCATTGACGCCGGACAGCGCGAGTATTTCCTGCGCGAACAGCTGCGCATCATTTCCAACCAGCTTCGTGAGGAAACTGGTGAGGCACCGGCAGAGGACGAGCCGGAATCGTACTACGAGCGCATCACTGCCCTCGGACTTCCGCAGGACAGCGAGGAGAAGCTTCTCAAGGAAGCTGCACGCCTGACGCAGATGCCGCCGGCTTCGCAGGAGAGCTATGTCATCACGAGTTACCTCGATACCGTTCTTGACCTGCCGTGGAACAATCTGACGAAGGAAAGCGTTGACCTCAAGGTCGCGCAGGAACGTCTGGATGCCGATCACTACGGTCTGGAAAAGGTCAAGGAGCGCATCCTCGAAAGCCTTGCCGTGCGCATCCTGAATCCGGAGCTGCGCGGACAGATCCTCTGTCTGGTCGGCCCTCCCGGTATCGGTAAGTCGTCCATCGGCAGATCCATTGCAGGTGCGATCGACCGCAAGTTTGCGAGAGTTTCGCTCGGCGGCGTCCGTGATGAAGCGGATATCCGCGGTCACAGAAAGACCTACATCGGCGCGATGCCCGGACGCATCATCGCCGCGCTCCAGCAGGCAGGCACCCGAAATCCCGTGATCCTGCTCGATGAGCTGGACAAGATGGGCAACGACTACAAGGGCGATCCGTCTGCGGCAATGCTGGAGGTACTCGACGCGGAGCAGAATGCGACCTTCCGCGACCATTACTTAGAGATCCCCTTTGACCTGAGCCAGGTGCTGTTCGTGGCGACGGCGAATACACTCGATACCATTCCGGCACCGCTGCGTGACAGAATGGAGATCATCGAACTGACGAGCTACACGCGCGAGGAGAAATTCCAGATCGCGACACGCCACCTCGTTTCCAAGCAGATCGCAGAGCATGGTCTGAAGCCGACACAGTGCAAGCTGGACGATGCGGTCATTTATGAAATGATCGACAGCTACACCAAGGAAGCCGGTGTGCGTAATCTCGAACGTACCATCGGTACGATCTGCCGCAAGGTCGCCCGTGCGGTCGCCAGCGGCGAGAAGAAGCGCGTGACCGTCAAGCTCAAGGATCTCAAGGACTACCTCGGCATCCCGAAATTCCTGCCCGATCCGCAGGCGAAGGAAAATACCGTCGGTCTGGTCAACGGCCTGGCGTGGACTTCCGTCGGCGGCGTGCTGATGCCGCTGGAGGCACTGGTGCTGGACGGCACCGGCAAGATCGAGATTACCGGTTCTCTCGGCAATGTCATGACCGAGAGCGCACGGCTTGCGGTCAGCTACGCGAGAAGTGCCGCCAAGGAATACGGCATCGAGCCGGATTTCTACCAGAAGAAGGATATCCACATCCACGCCCCGGAAGGTGCAGTCCCGAAGGACGGTCCGTCTGCCGGCGTGACCATGGCAACAGCACTTGTTTCCGCGCTTTCCGGGATCCCGGTGCGTGCGGACGTGGCAATGACCGGCGAGATCACGCTGCACGGCAAGGTCATGCCGATCGGCGGCCTGCGTGAAAAGTCGATGGCGGCTTACAAGGCCGGCATCACGACGGTCATCATTCCGGAGGGCAATGTTGCCGATCTGGAGGAAGTCGAGGATATCGTCAAGGAGAATGTGACCTTCCAGCCGGTGCGTCACCTGAGCGAAGTGCTGGAGATCGCACTTGTGAAAGCACCGAAGAAGTCCCAGAAATCCAAGGGCAAGCGCTCCGGCGCAAGGAGTGCGACATGATGTTTCAGAATGCGGCGTTCGCATTTGCGTGCGGCAAGGTTTCCCAGTTCCCGAAGCCGGAACGGATGGAGTTTGCTTTCATCGGCAGATCGAATGTCGGAAAATCGACACTCATCAACAAGCTGACCAACCGCAAGTCCCTTGCGCGTGTCAGCGCTGTCCCCGGAAAGACGGCGACGATCAATTTCTACAGCGTGGACGACATTTATCTTGTTGACCTGCCGGGTTACGGCTACGCCAAGACCTCAAAGTCCGAACAGGAACGCCTGCGCAAGCTGATCGCCGGCTACCTGCGTGCTGACCGCGACCTGCGGCTGGTGGTGCAGCTCATTGATATGCGCCATGCACCGTCTGCGGATGATCTGGCGAGCATCAACCGCCTGATCGACGAGGAGATCCCGTTTATCATCGTCTTTACGAAGGCGGACAAGCTCAACAAGACCGAGCGCACCAAACGGATGGCGGCGTTCGCAGAGGAGATCCCGTGTTTTGAGGACATCCACGCGATCCCGTTTTCTTCCCAGACGGGCGAAGGGCAGGAAGCCCTGCGCGACCTTCTCAGCGAACTGGCCGAGGAGGAAGATGACGAGGAATTCGAGGACGAGGAGCCCTCTGACGACGAGGAAACTGAATCATAATACTCGCCTCTTAATACATTTTGCAGGGCTGTGAAGCCTGCCATCAGAGATGGCGGATTTCAAAATGTTCTTTGAACATTTTGAACGAGCGCGTA
>JAFPXW010000234.1 GCA_017394565.1 Oscillospiraceae bacterium
ATATACGACTGAGAAGAAAAAAATCAATGAACTTGAAAAGCGTATGAAACAGCAGACCGTCGCCAAGCCTGCTGTGAAACGCAAGGCAATATGAACGGAGGTATTATATGGGACATTTCATTGCAGGATTATTCGTCGGAGGAGTGGTCGGTGTGTTTACAATGGCGCTCTGTATCGCTGCAAAGACAGGTGATGATTATGAACATTGAGAAACAGACGGAAGACTTTCTGTATCTGCTTTGTGACTACATGAAAGCTAATCCCGGCTGTATTGTCGCAGTAAAGGATCATGATACCGTATCGGCAAATATGCAGCCGCTCGGATACTGCGATAACACCTATTACTATATTCGCCCGGAAATTTGTATCCCGTGTTTTCGTGCAGTCGAATATCCGGATCACAAGGTCGATATGCTTCTGATCCTGCGTAAGCTGTTTGCAATGGACTATATAAAAGTGCATTGGATTCTTACAGGACAGGTGCGTTACCGTCCTCAGAAGCGTGTAGGAAAAACAAGAAAGCGGTACATAACCTTGTACCGCAAACAGCTTGATAATTTCATGAACGAGCATTTTGTGAAGGAGGCTGACGATGAACAGAAGTGATTTTGTGAAGGCAGTCGCAGCGGAAAAAGGTATCAGCAGACGACAGGCATATCAAAGTGTTGATGCTGTGCTGGATACGATCCGCCTTCTGCTTGCAAAGGGTGAAAAAATCGAGATCGGCGGTTTTGGAACATTTGATGTGCTGACCGATATGCGTGGAGTACATATTCCGACCTTCAAAGGCGGAAAAGCACTGAAACGTGTTCTGAATACGCCGATGGACGAGGAGAAATAAGAGCTTTGAGTACATAGTGGTTTAATTCGTTACAGGCTCAATATCTGTAAGGAGGCAAAATGGATAATAAAATAAAAAAGAATAACGCAGAAGCAAGCGATACTTCACCGCTTGCTTCAAGCGTTACAGAATATAAATTCGGTCATACGACGTATATTGTTGAATTGCATTTTTGTTTGGAATGTAAGGAAACACTTGAGGATGTAGTTAAAAGGCTGATTGTCCATGATGTGGAACGGGTAAAAAAACAGAAATGAAGCCGTGATAAAAAAATATAGCGGATTTTGAAATTTATCACTTTAAAGCCTTGAATTTTTCTTGAAGATGTGGTATAATATAGTTGCGATATAGTTGCGAAGTAAAAATAGTGCTTATATGTGAAAACAGCCCGATACTCGCATAAGTATCGGGCTGCTCTATTTGCGATTCCGCTATATACCGTCTTTTCGTATTACTTCTTTTGCTTGCCCCAGCTAATTTGCGAGGGCTGTTTTTTATTGCTGTTCCGCCAGATACAATTCCGCGCGTCCCTGTATCGCGTGGGCGGCTTCCTCGGCGGTGCAGTCGCCGGAGAAGTATTTGCTGGATTCCTCACGCACGATGTTCGTAAGCTTAGAGTCATCCAGCACGCCCGTGTGCAGGGTGTCGAGGTACGCAAGGACGGTCTGGAGTTCCTCCTGCGTGGCGGCATCGTACTCCACGTTCTGACCGTTCATCTCGATGTGTGCGGTGTGATGCTCGTCATGGGGGATCGTTGCATCGGCGAACGTTTTCTCCAGTGCCTTGCGGTTGAGGGGAAGAAGATGCGGCGGACTGTCCGGACCGAAATACTGGTTTTCCTCACGCAGATTGAACTTGATGAATTCCCATGCGGCTTCCTTTTCTTTCGACTGCGCCGAAACCGCAATGCCGCCGAACGGACAGATCGTTCCGCCGTCGCAGCCGATGCCGCACAGGGTGATGTCCTGATTCCCGAACACGATCTGGTGGTTCATGTGGTAGTCGTCCAGTTTGGAAATATTCTCAGTCGCCAGCAGGACACGGTCGTCACGATAGCAATAGTCATCCTCCGGCACCTTTCCCTGCGGCACGGTGTTCACGAGTTTCAGGAGCGAGATGAATTCCTCGCTGTCAAATGAACACTGCGCATTCTCATAATCCACGAAATTTCCCATGATCTGGTGCTGGAGATTGCCAAACATCGTTGTTCTGCCGGATTCACTATAAAGATACGCCATCCCCTCCGGCAGATCGAGGGCGTAAATGTCTGTGGGCGAGAGGTTTGTCCGGTCGCCGATGTACTGCTTCTTGGCGATGAAACACGACACCGAAAACGACCACGGGATGCGCTCGATGCGTCCTTTGTAGCTGCCGGCTTCGAGGACGTTCATCATGTAGTCCTCCTCATGGAAATCCGGATCGTTTTCCATCCACGGGCGCATATCCTCGAATAATCCCTTGTTGGACAGCAGCCGGTAATCGTCACCGATGAGCATGATGTCGGGGACGTTGCCGGCGAGAAGGTCATTCCGGTAGTTCTCGAAGCACTGCTCGTAAATTTCCGTCGGATCGTTGTGATAGTAGCTTTTCAGCACAAGCCGGTAGCCGTCCGCCTGCCGGTTGAAGCGTGCGATGCGTGTCTGAGTCTCCTGATCGAACTGGAGTGCGGCGAGGGTGACGGTGTGGATGCTGTCGATCTCCTCCTGCGTGCGTGGGGTGAGGAGCAGGACTTCGGGGTGAAAGGCTAAACAATCATACATGGATGCCAGCATCCTCCCGTCCGGCAGCGGCGCAAAGCCCCTTGCCTCCACCAGATCAGAGTCCGCAAAGTTCACAAGCTCGGTCTTTTCGCCCGTGTCCGGCTGCAAGCCGTAGAGCGCATCCATGTCCGTGCAGAGAAGCGCATACTCCCCGAAGCCGTCATAGTAACCGCCGTTGTTGAAATTCTGCTTGGGCAGATCGTCCATCTGGAGTGGTTCGAGTGTGAGGGTTTCGCGGTCAAGGCGTTTCGGTGTGCCGTTGTCACGGACGAGCCAGACCGTTTCGTCGGGAGAGAGGACAATGTGTCCCAGCGAATCATCGGACACCTGCCGTTTGCCGTTTTGCTCGTCATAGAGATAGCATCCGTCGGTCGTGAGGAAAATCTGCGCCCCGTCCGAAAGCACACGCCAGTCCAGAAGGCTCTGCATCGGGTCGATGTCGATGGGAAGCGGATGGGTTTCGATCGGCTGCAAATTCTCATCGAACACCAGACACGACCAGCGATAGCCTGTGAATTCCTCGTCGCCATAGACAACGATCACGGTGAGTCTGCCGTCCCGAAAGTCAAAGGCGGATAGGTCTGTGTAGAATGCATCACGGGGGATGGTGGTTTTCACGAGTACACCGGTCGTGAGGTCGTACAGCCCGATCGTCGGCGCACCGTCCTGTTTCCAGCCTTGCAGGACGACCTTGTTCCCGAAGGCGGCATAATTGGGATTACTGAAATCCGGATCGTCCGTCAGCGGTACGCTTTTGCAGGACGGTGACATTTCCACCTGTAGCGTCGCACCAGCCGGTTCGGTCGTGTCGGTCGTGGAAACCGGCGAAGTGCCGCAGGCGGTCAGCATACAAAAGATCGCGGCGGCGGTGATGAGTGCAAACTGTTTTTTCATAAAGATCCCTCCTTAGAATTCCGGCAATGAATCTGCTTTTATACTAAGTACAATCCAGACCGCAAAAACCTGACACTTTGGCGGCATTTTCGTGGATGTGCCTAAATTCCGTATCCACAAACTGGTGAAACCGCTATGCTGTTTGGCATCCTGCACAAAGTCCGCGCCGCAGATTGTACACGGATTCTGCATTTTTTGTTGCGAACGAACCAAAATTGTGGTATAATAAAAGTGTATGACAAAAAATCACGCCGGATCAGGGCGTTTATCATAGGAGGGTGCGGCAATGGCTGCGGAAAAGAAACGGGATCTTGGAATTGATATTTTATGCTGCGTGGGGGCGGTCATGCTGCTGACGCTGCAATATCTGGGGGCGATCGGCTTCATGGAAGAACCGGTCACATCGTGGGCAACGGCGCTCCCTGTTGCCGGACGGTGGTTCTCGCTGTCGGGTGCGGCACTGCTGTCCGCCGGAACGGGCTATGTGCTGAGTACGAAGAAATTTTCCGCCGGCTATTTCCAGATCCTGTTCCGGCTGGTGTATGTGTACCTCGTGTGCAGTCTGCTGGCGCTGGCGATGCGCGTGCTGCTGTTCGGCGACACGCTGACATGGGCGCAGATCGCACAGATCATCCTGAATTTCTCGCCGACGGAAACCGGACGTTTCGCCGGAATGTATTTCGCGCTCCTCATCGCCGCGCCGTATCTCAATGCGGCATTCCACGGGCTGAAAAGCCGGAAACCGCAGCTCAGTCTGCTGCTGCTCCTGTCGCTGACGGCAGGCCTTCAGCCGATGCTGTTTGTGCAGGAAACGTATCTCCTGCCGTCGTGGTGCAAGGGATTATTTCCGGCGGCGGCATATATCGGCGGCGCTTACATCCGCAAGTACGTCAAAAAACGCCGTCCGGTGCTGCTCCTGCCGCTGATGTTCCTGCTGCTGGCGGAAACGGTCACGGTCATGCTGGTCAGCCTGCCGACGGGTGTGCTGTATTGCCCGTGGATCGACAGTCTGGCGGCACTTCCGAGCATCGGCATCGCGCTGCTTCTGCTGGCACTGTGCCACAGCCGCGAAATGGGCGCTGGTTCGGTGCATCGGTTCTTTGCCGGAGCTGCCGGCGGTGTGCTGGGTGCGCTGCTGCTGGGGGATCTTATCATTGATGCATCGCTTCCGGCCGTTGTGGAGCGATTCCCGTCCGTGGGCGCACAGGTCATTGCTGGGATCGTGGTCGTGCCGGTCATTTTCATCCTGAGTACGGTGCTGACGCTGATCCTGCAAATGCCGCTGTTTGGCGTGAGAGCATATCTGCGCAGCGAGGATGCCGAGGAGGAATTTGCAGAACCCGAGCCGCCGAAGCGCTCCCGGAACAATTCCGATGTGATCGTGCCGGAACGTACCCACACCGAGCCGACAAAGGAAAAACGCAGCACAGCGCTGCACACGATCTCCGTTCCGGTGTCCGATCCGGAAACGACCGTGCGCCTGACACAGCCGAAAACGGAAGAACCGCAGGGCGTTCACGAAACCCATCTGCCGGAACCGGAAGTCCCCAAGCCGGAGCACATTCCGGATGTGCCGGAGGAGGACGATGCGGAAATGCGCGTGTACGTCCCGAAGGGCAAGGCGGAACCGGCGAGCGCCGAGGATGTGAAGGTCTACGTCCCGAAGCACGCCGCACAGCCGGTGAAACCGAAGTCGAAGTCCGGCCTGAAGCCGCTGAAGCTTTCGGATGCGGTCGCAAGCGCGGCGGCAGCGGCTGCCAGATACGACCGCGTGACGGTCGATGACATTCTCAGAGATACCCCGAAACAGGAAAAAGACAGCGCCGTCAGCGATCTGCTGGACCGGCTGTCGGAGTAAGGAGTTTGTATGAAATTACTCATGATCGGCGATGTGGTCGGCGATGTTGGCTGCCGCTTTCTGGCGCAGAAGCTTCCCACGATCAAGCGCGAACACGGAATCGACATTACGGTCGTCAACGGTGAGAATTCCGCCGACGGCAACGGCATCACCCACGAATCCGCCCATGCGCTCTTTCAGGCGGGCGCGGATCTCATCACGACCGGAAACCACGCATTCCAGCGGAGAAACGAACTGGACTTGTTTGAGGACGACTGCATTGTCCGTCCGGCGAACTACTCCGATGCCTGCCCCGGCAAGGGATGGACGCTCTACGATATGGGCAGCACGCAGGCGGCTGTCGTGAATTTGCAGGGGGTGCTGTATCTGGAGCCGCTGGACAATCCCTTTGACACGATGGACCGCATCCTCAGAGAGATCGACACGCCGAATATTTTCGTCGATTTCCACGCGGAGGCAACGTCCGAAAAGCGTGCGCTGGCGCACTATCTGACCGGCCGCGTGACGGCGGTCATCGGGACACATACCCACGTCCCGACCGCGGACGCGAGTATTCTGGGCGGTCACACGGGCTATATGACGGATGTGGGCATGACGGGTGTGGAGGATTCCGTGCTGGGCGTGAAAAAAGAGATCGCCATCGACCGGATGCGTCTGCACGTCCCGATCCGCTTCGAGGAAGCACAGGGGGCCTGCTATCTGTGCGGTGTGGTCGTGGATTACGATCAAAAAACCGGCAAAACAAACAAAATTTTACCGCTAATTGTGAGATAGTACACAAACTTCACAAGAACCTCTTGCATTTTGCGGAGGATTGTAGTATAATGAAAATGTCAAACACAGATCCGTTTTCAACGTATCCATTCCGTCCATCCAACGTACCACAAGGAGGTTCTCATGGAAGTATTAAAGGTATCTTCTCGTTCTGTTCCCAATTCTGTAGCAGGTGCTATTGCAGGCGTGATCCGTGAAAACAAGAGCGTTGAGATCCAGGCTGTCGGTGCTGGCGCTGCGAATCAGGCGATCAAGTCTGTAGCGATCGCCAGAGGCTATCTTGCGCCGATCGGCATTGACCTGATCTGCATTCCGGCTTTCACCAGCATCCAGATCGACGGCGAAGACCGCACCGCGATCAAGCTGATCTGCGAGCCGCGGTGATCGAAACGATCGAGAACGAACACAAAGAGCCGTGCAGGGATGCACGGCTCTTTTTCGTTGTCGGGGGATTTTGTTTTTCAGGCAAACGCAAGCCGGAGCGCCCACATCGGTGAACGCTCCGGCTTGCAAAATAATAAGGAGTGAATGGGAATCGCAGAATTATTTACCCAAAAGCCACTCGTACATACCCTCATACTGCTTCGCGGAGGAATTCCACGAGAAATCCTGCTCCATGCCGCGGCGGATCATGTCGTTCCAGTTGTCGCGGTGGTTGAAGAACACGGACTTTGCGTAGTTGACCGCACCGAGGAAGCTCTCCGACCAGAAATCATGGAAGGTGAAGCCCGTGCCGGTCAGCTCGAATTCGTTGTACGGCTCGACGGTATCCTTCAGACCGCCCGTCTCGCGGACAAGCGGGATGGAGCCATAGCGCAGGGAAATCAGCTGCGTCAGACCACACGGCTCGAAGCGCGACGGCACGAGCATCATGTCCGCACCGGCATACAGACGGTGTGCAAGCTGGTCATTGTAGCAGATATTCGCGGAGCATCTGTCCGGATAGCGGCCTGCGAAGTAGCGGAACATATTCTCATAGCCCGGCTCACCCGTGCCGATGACAACGAACTGCGTGTTTTCATCGAGGAATCGCTCAAAGACTTCACCCAGCAGGTTCAGTCCCTTCTGATCGGTCAGGCGCGAGATGATGCCGACGAGCATCACACGGTCATCGACCGGAAGTCCCAGCTCCTCCTGCAGGCGGCGCTTGTTCTCCAGCTTGCCCTGGATGCAGTTGTCCTTGTTGAAGTTCCAGTAGATCTTCTTGTCCTTCATCGGATCAAAGAGCGTGTAGTCGATGCCGTTCAGGATGCCGCGCAGGGAAGCCGAACGCGCGGAGAGCAGACCGTTGAGATTCTCGCCGTATTCGGGCGTCTTGATCTCCTCGGCGTAGGTCTCGGACACGGTCGTGATGTAGTCCGCGTAGACCAGACCGCCCTTGAGCATATTCGCATCCCTGTGGAATTCCAGCTTGTCCGGTGTGAACATATAATCCGGCAGGCCGGTGTTGTACTGGAAGGTCTTGATGTCCCACACGCCCTGGAATTTCAGGTTGTGGATGGTCATGATGGACTTCACGCCCTGATAGAACGGGTGCGTCGCGAAGGTCGAGTGCAGCAGCACCGGGATCAGACCGGTCTGCCAGTCGTGGCAGTGGATGATCTCCGGGTGGAAGCCGATGACCGGCATCATCGCAAGGACCGCCTTGCAGAAGAAGGTGAAGCGCTCGATGTCCCAGTGGATATCGCTGGAATACGGGGATTCGCCGTTGAAGTAGTATTCGTTGTCCACGAAGTAGAACTTGATGCCGTCGTATTCGTATTCCATGATGCCGACGTGCTCCTGCTTGCCGGCGTAGTCCATATAGAAGTGATGACGATAGTGGAAGAAATTGCGGTATCTTCCCGGAATACAGGTGTAGTAAGGAATGATGACGCGCACGTCGAAGCGTTCCTTGTCGAGATTCTTTGGCAGTGCGCCGACCACGTCAGCCAGACCGCCGGTCTTTATGAATGGTACACATTCGGAAGATGCAAATAAAATGTTTGTCAAATGAAGTCCCTCCCTTTTTTGGGAACCTGTGCCGCGGAATACAGGATGTATTCCCGTGACAGCCGCGATCTGTCCCGAAAACGATGTCGGGAATGCTGACCGTGCGGAAAGGTTCTAATATTCTAACCATATTATACTCCTTTTTCGCGTGTCCGTCAAGCGAAAATGCACAAATATTCTGTCGGTTTGTCAGTTTCTACAAATCCGGCAGACATTTCTGTTGCACTCCACTAAAGCAGCAGGGAAATAGAACGTATATTTTGTATAAAATCGGTCAGATATTCCGGACTGGAATCACATAAAAAACTGCCTTTTGAAACGCAGGAAACGCGCGGAATACTGCGGTTTGCGAAACTATGCACTCATTAGCTAAAATTTTAGGATAAGAGTATCGTTTTATTGTTATAAATGCGGAAAATTCAGTTTTTTCATTGACGAATTACAAAACTTCCTGTATAATGTACCTATAACGAATGAAACTGCACGGCACGCATTCTATTTTTTTGAAATAGTTCAGACTGCGCCCCGGAAGGAGAAAGGTGAATAGCAATGACATATCATGAACTCGTGAAAAAGGTACAGACCGCACTTGCAAAGGCGGACGCATCCAAGATCCAGGAGCATATCGCTGTACAGGTCAATGTGACCGGCGAAGCTGAGGGCGCTTTCTACATGGAAATTTCCGGCGGCGTTCTGTATGTAGCTCCGTTTGACTATAACGACCGCGACGCACTGCTGACCGCAGACGGCGCAGACATCCTGAATGTGGCTCAGGGCAAGATCTCTCTCGAAGCGGCCATCGCTGAGGGCAAGGTAGCACACGAGGGCAACTACGAC
>JAFPXW010000235.1 GCA_017394565.1 Oscillospiraceae bacterium
GCAATGCCCGTTGGAGAACAACTCCCCATAAGCACGGCTTTGAGGGGCTTGAAGCGAACAAGCGTGGTGACTTGAATCCGCCGTCGGGCAGCTTCTTCTATGGAATGCTCAAAGGCGATCCGGATGCGGGCGTGAATACCGTAGCAAATGTTACAAGCCTGATCAGGAGCATTGATCGCTGTGAGGATATTGTGACCGAGCTTGCAAGACCGTTCGAGGAGGGATAAATATGCATTTTACAGGAACAGTTTACCGCAACCCCTATTGGGAAACATTCCCGCTGTTGCAGATCACACAGGGCTGTACTCACAACAAGTGTAAATTCTGCACTATGTACCGTGATGTGCCGTTCAAGATGCAGCCTATGGAGTGGATCGAACAGGACCTGCAGGAGATTGCTTCGATCGCACCCGATGCAAGGACGATCCAGCTTTTAAGTGCCAATCCGCTTGCCATGACCTATGACAAGCTCGCACCGATACTTGAAATGATAAACAGGTATCTGCCGAAAATGGAGTATATCTATGCTGCAACAAGAGTGACCGACATTCGCAATAAGACTGTGGAGCAGCTCAAAAGCCTGAAAGAAATGGGACTTCGTGAAATATCACTCGGTATCGAAAGCGGTGATGACTGGACTTTGGAGCGTATCAACAAGGGCTATACTTCCGCAGATATTCTGGAGCAGTGTCACAAGCTGGAAGATGCCGGCATCAGCTACTGGATGACGTTTCTCAATGGCGTGGCAGGCAGAGAGCATAGTCACGACCACGCTGTCAACTCCGCAAAGATATTCAGCCAGTGCAAGCCGATGCTGGTCGGCACGGGCGGTCTGACGCTGTTTCCAGGTACTCCGCTTCTGGAGGAAGCCCAGAGGGGCGAGTTTGATCCGCTGTCCGAAAAGGAAATGCTGATCGAACAGAAAACCTTTGTGGAGCACCTGACCTGTGACTGCTCGTTCATCACGCATCATACGATCTCCGGCAAGAATCTGACCGGTCCGGACTTTCTGAAACGCAAGGCCAGTATCATCTCTGCACTTGAACAAGAGATAGAACATGGTGATCTGGACGCAATGGCGGCGATCAGGGGCAGGAAAAGAACGCTGTGACTTGATTTCATCAGGGAAATCAATTATTAAACTTCTTCGTGACCAATGCCAACAACTTTAGAGTTTGTCGATTGCAAAGCGGGTGGAGGGTGACTTCCCACGGGGTGGGGAGATGCTGAGCCACACGAAGCAGAGTGGATGGGGTGTTCGCCGCAGCTGGGGAGGAGGTGGGGGGAGAACCGCGCCATTTTTCATAACAGAACCTGAAAATTGATTTCCGTGGCTTTATGAAAAAATCCCTTGCATTGGGTGCGAATGTATGGTATAATGATTCTATGCGGTTAGCAGAAGCTTACTGCATAGAATGGAGGAACTATCATGGAATTAAAACTTGGCGATGTGCAGACGACAGCGCTGATCCCGCTTGCGGTAAAGGCGAATGAAACGCTGCGGAAAAATGCGCGTATCAAGGATCAGAAGGCTGTCGAGATCATCCGGTCTTTGCAGATCGACACAAAGCCCTATGACAAATTTATGTCGCACGAGGGCGTTGTGGCCAGAACGATCATGCTTGACCGTCAGCTGAAGGGCATCATCCAGCAGCATCCGGATACCGTTGTGGTCAACGTAGGTGCTGGCTTTGATGACCGCTTTTCAAGGATGGATAATGGCAGGATCCGATGGTTTAATCTCGATCTGCCGGATGCCATTTCTGCCAGGAGGAAGGCATTTCCGGAGCGCGAGCGTGTCACAATGATCGCCGGCAATGCCCTGGAGGAAAACTGGTGCCCACAGGTACAGGAGGCTCTTGCCGACAGAAAATCGCAGCCGGTGTTTCTTGCAGAGGGCTTGTTCATGTACCTGACGCTTGAGCAGATCCGGACATTTCTTGAGATCCTGAAGCGTAATTTCCCGGGCGGCGGTACGCTGATCGCCGAACAGAACAGCAAAATGATGCAAAAAAGCGAAAAGCATCATGACACCGTAAAAAACACAAATGCTCATTTCAGGTCGGGTACGGATACTGCGCAGGAGATCGCCGATCTGACAAGTGGGATCCGCCTGATCGAGGAACACA
>JAFPXW010000236.1 GCA_017394565.1 Oscillospiraceae bacterium
AGACCAGCTCAGCCATCTTTCCATAGATATTGAATTAAAAGAAATGGTGCGAGTGACGGGACTTGAACCCACACGTCGTTGCCAACACTAGCACCTCAAGCTAGCCTGTCTGCCAATTCCAGCACACTCGCAACTCATTTCCGCAGTCATTTCCGGACTGCTTTATTATTATACCGCAAATGGAACGATTTGTCAATAGTTTTTGGAAAAGTTTTTCGTAAAGCATCTTCCCTAAAATGAATGATAAAATATACAATTTGCACAAGGAATGGAATTCAATACATTTCGTAAACACATAAAAGTCCCAAATTTACGACAAAAGCACTTTTCTCGCTGAATTACCGGAAATCTCTTGACAAGCACCGCGGCTTATGCTATAATAGTATCAATTCAGAAAAGGAGGAGCATATGACACACAATGGCTCGGATGACGCGGGTGCCCCGTGTCACAGTTACATTCACCAACGCAGGGTAATGCAAGAGGCTTGCTTTACCCTTTTTGTGCGCGGCACGTCCCTGGCGGAGGTGCGCCATGAATAGTACCTTATCACTCATCATCATATTGGTCTGTGTGCTGTTCTCGATGTATTTTTCGGCGACAGAAACCGCATTCAATGCCCTGTCACGCATCCGCATCAAGAACAAAGCCGAGGACGGCGATGCCAGGGCGAAGCTTGTCCTCAAATTGCTCGACAAATACGACGAAATGCTCTCCACCATCCTGATCGGCAATAATATCGTCAATATCGCCTGTACCTCGCTTGCAACACTGCTTTTCGTCAAGTTGTTGCAGGATGAGGATCTGGGCGCGACAGTGTCCACGGTCGTGGTAACGCTGGTGCTGCTGATCTTTGGCGAGATTTCTCCGAAAAGCATCGCAAAGGAAAATGCGGAGAAATTCGCCATGCTGTCTGCGCCCCTTTTAAATGTGCTGCTGGTCCTGCTGACGCCGTTCAACTGGATCTTCAAGCAGTGGCAGAAGCTGCTGGCGCTGCTGTTCAAGTCCTCGGAGGACTCCGGCATCACGGAGCAGGAGCTTCTGACCATCGTGGACGAGGCGGAGCAGGACGGCAACATCGACGCCGACGAAAGCGAGCTGATCCGTTCCGCGATCGAATTCAACGAGCTGGAAGTCCGCGACATTTTCACACCCCGCATCGACATCGAAGCCATCCGCAAGGGTATGACCAATGAGGAAGTGGCGCATATTTTCTCGAAAAGCGGTTATTCCCGGCTTCCGGTCTACGAGGACAATATTGACAACATTGTCGGCATTGTGTATCTGAAGGACTTTTATAATAGTGCATTCCGCGGAAAACGCAGCATCGAGGAGATCATCAAGCCCGTCATCTTTGTGCCAAAGAGCAAGAAGATCGCGGATCTGCGCAAGGAGTTGCAGGAGCAGCAGCTGCACATCGCGATCGTGATGGATGAATTCGGCTGTACCGTGGGGCTTGTGACGCTGGAGGATATTCTGGAGGAGCTGGTCGGCGAGATCTGGGACGAGCATGACGAGATCGTTCGTGAGATCGCGCAGATCAGTGAAAATACCTGGATCGTTTCCGGCAAGGCGAGCGTCGAGAAGGTCTTTGATGACCTTGACCTCGACTGCGAGTATGACGCCATGACCGTCAGCGGATGGGTGATGGAAGTGCTGGAGAAGATCCCGGCAGAAGGGGACACCTTCGACAGTGACGGACTGCACGTCCGTGTCCTGAAAATGTTCCGCAAGCGCATCGAACAGGTGGAGATCGAGCGCATCCCGGTCGAAGCCGCCGCTGAAACCTGATCCTGAGATCCGTGCAGCCTCTGCTGTGCGGATTTTTTTTATTATTTGTAATCCCAACAATGCGAGGACAGATGCCACCACATGGGTTGCATCTCACACGCTGTGGGACACGTTTTCCACAATCCGAAACCGCCACGGATTTGCTGAAAACTACTGAGAGGATACTTTTTTCGGATTCTTTCAACCACTATATGTTGTGGTTTGGAACGAATGTTCCTGCTGAGGGACAATTTGGGCTTGACACCAAAATAACAAGGCGAAACATCGCCGAAATGCTGTTTTTTAGTATTATTCTCACAAATACTAACACGGTAAATTATGCAGAATCACCATTGACAATTCCGCCTGATTCCGGTATACTAAGATATAGCGTCCAACACAAAACCACAAGATATTGTATTTCAACCGGAGGGATAAAAATGCTGATGTATGTCACCAAACGCGACGGCCGAAAGGTACCGTTCAACGTGGAAAAGATCATCAATGCCATCTTCAAGGCAGCAAAGGCAGTCGGGGGAACGGATTATGAGGAAGCTTCCCGCGTTGCAGAGGAGGTCTGCCGCCTTGCAGAAACGCAGTACGGCAGTACGCCGACTGTTGAGCAGATTCAGGATCTCGTTGAAAAAGTCCTGATCGAAAAAGGCCACGCACAGACTGCAAAGGCATACATCGTGTATCGCTACGACCGCACCCGTTCCCGCGAGATGAAGACCAACCTGATGAGCGTCCTCAAGGAGTTGACCTTCAACAGCGCGAAGGACAGCGACATCAAGCGCGAAAACGCCAACATCGACGGCGATACTGCAATGGGTACCATGCTCAAGTACGGCAGTGTTTCCGCGAAGGAATTCTACGAGCTGTATGTCCTGAAGCCCGAGCACGCGGCGGCGCATAAGAACGGCGATATCCACATCCATGACCTGGACTTCCTGACGCTGACCACGACTTGCTGCCAGATTGACCTGCTCAAGCTGTTCCACGGCGGTTTTTCGACCGGTCACGGTCATCTGCGTGAGCCGAATGACATCGCAAGCTATTCTGCACTCGCGTGTATCGCGATCCAGTCGAACCAGAACGACCAGCACGGCGGTCAGAGCGTCCCGAATTTTGATTATGCGATGGCAGAGGGCGTTAAAAAGACCTATGTGTCGCGTTATAAGCTGAATCTTTCCCGTGCGCTCGAGCTTCTGGCTGATGTGGAGACTCCCGATGAGATGGCAGCAGAGGTCATTGAAACGCTTGCTGCGCAGGGCGTGATCCCGGCACTTGGAGAGCATAAGGAATTCGATGCCAGGGCAACGGAGCTTCTCGCAAAGACAGTTCCGGCGGATAAGATCGCGCATATCCTTGCATTCAGCGCAGACCACGCCGCAAAGGAGACCAACCGCGCGACCTATCAGGCGATGGAAGCACTCATCCATAACCTGAACACCATGAACAGCCGCGCCGGTGCGCAGACACCGTTCTCGTCCATCAACTATGGTACAGATACGTCACCGGAAGGCAGAATGGTCATTGAGAATATTCTTCTTGCCAATGAGGCAGGCCTTGGAAACGGCGAAACCCCGATCTTCCCGATCCACATCTTCAAGATCAAGGAAGGCATCAACTACAACCCGGATGATCCGAACTATGACCTGTTCAAGCTGGCGTGCCGCGTATCCGCCAAGCGCCTGTTCCCGAACTTCTCGTTCATTGATGCACCGTATAACCTGAAGTACTATAAGGAAGGCGACTATCGCACAGAAATTGCCTACATGGGCTGCCGTACCCGTGTCATCGGCAATGTGCATGATCCGTCGCGCGAGATCGTTACCGGCCGAGGCAACCTGAGCTTCACCTCGATCAACCTGCCGCGTCTGGCGATCAAGGCCGACCATGACATTGATCAGTTCTACGAGTCCCTCGATGCGATGATGGATCTGGCGATCGACCAGCTCCTTGACCGTTTCCGCATCCAGTGCTCCAAGAAGGTACGCAACTTCCCGTTCCTGATGGGACAGGGCATCTGGATCGACTCTGAGCATCTGAGCGCTGATGACAGTGTGGAGGAAGTCCTCAAGCACGGCACACTTTCTGTCGGCTTCATCGGTCTGGCAGAAACGCTGAAGGCTCTGATCGGCGAGCATCATGGTGAATCCGAGCGTGCCCGCGCCCTGGGTATCCAGATCGTTTCCCGCATGAGGTCCCGCCTGGATGCAGAGGCGAAGAAGACCAAGCTGAATTTCTCCCTGCTGGCAACCCCGGCGGAGGGACTGTCCGGCCGTTTTGTCCGCATGGATGCGAAGAAATTTGGCATCATCCCCGGCGTGACAGATCGTGCGTACTACACCAATTCCTTCCACGTTCCGGTGTACTATCCGATCAGCGCATTTGAAAAGATCCGTATCGAGGCACCTTATCACGAACTGACCAATGCCGGTCACATCAGCTATGTTGAGCTGGACGGTGATCCGCTGCAGAATCTTGACGCATTCGAGAAGGTCATCCGCTGCATGAAGGAAAACGGCATCGGCTACGGTTCCATCAACCACCCGGTTGACCGCGATCCTGTCTGCGGCTATACCGGCATCATCGGCGACAAGTGCCCGCTTTGCGGCAGACCGGAGAAGGACCACAACCGTGTCGGCTTTGAGCGCATCCGCCGCATCACCGGCTATCTCGTCGGCACCCTTGACCGCTTCAATGACGCCAAGCGCCAGGAAGTCGAGGATCGCGTGAAGCACGGCGAATGCTCCTGCACAGAGGGCAGATGATCACAAACGCAATTCGCAATCACCCCGCTGCTATACGCGGGGTGAATTTTGACATACGGAGGGGAATGTACATGAACATCAGGATCTTCGGCACAGCGAACGATTCCATCGTGGATGGCCCCGGACTGCGCTTTTCGGTATTTGTACAGGGATGTCCCCACCACTGCAAGGGCTGCCACAACCCCGGCAGCCACGATTTCGAGGGCGGTACGATCATGACCACAGAGGAATTATTCGACAAGATCCAGGCAAATCCGCTGCTCGACGGCGTGACATTCAGTGGGGGAGAGCCCTTCTGCCAGCCGATGCCGCTGTATGAGCTGGGCAAGCAGGTGAAGGCGCTGGGGCTGAACATCATCACCTACACAGGCTACACGTTCGAGCAGCTCTATGAAAACCGGCTGACGAACGAGGGGTACGAGAAGCTGCTGTCCGTGACCGATCTGCTGGTGGACGGCAGATTTGTGGAAGAACTGCGGAGTCTGGAGCTGCGCTTCCGCGGAAGCTCCAACCAGCGCATCCTCGACGTTCCGGCAAGCCTCGCGGCAGGCCGCGCGGTCGAAGCTCAGATATGAATTATACCTACATGGTCGAGTGTGCGGACGGCACATTGTACACCGGATGGACGAACGACCTCGAAAAGCGCCTCGCCGCCCATAATTCCGGCAAGGGCGCAAAATACACCTCGACGCGCCGGCCAGTATGCCTAGTCTATGCCGAGGCGCATGAGGACAAACGTGACGCCCAGCGCCGCGAGTACCGCATCAAGCAGCTTACACGAAGTGAGAAGCTGCTCTTGATCGATACGGGAACCAATATCTTAAAGAATGAATAAAAGATGAATTAGTTATAAATATAGCGGAATGTGTCAGTTTATTAGCAAACTATGACAAAATTCTGCTATTTTTTATATCAAAAAGCAATATACAGTTAGTTTTGAATGCGATATGTCATTGAAATTATGTAAAAATACTGGTAAAATATACAATATAGACATCAGTTGTTCATAACTTTGAGGAGGAATGAAGATGAAATCACTAAAAAATCGAGTGCTTGGGCTGCTCACAGCCTGCTCGATGGCACTGACCGGATTTTCTGCCGGAATGTTCAGCCAGACAGCAAGCGCAGCACAGGCCAACTGGAAGTTTGACTTCGGTAATGCCGGCACATCCAGCGGCTACACCGGTGTCAGCGCTTCCACCGGTTATTCGGCAAGTCTGGGGTATGGCTTTGCACAGACCGGAAACGTTTCTGATGTAACTGCCGGGGGCAGCGGTGCGGGAAGCGATGCAGTGTCTTTCAATTCCGACGACGCTAAGAATACCTTTAATGTAGACCT
>JAFPXW010000023.1 GCA_017394565.1 Oscillospiraceae bacterium
GAGCCCCGGAGCCGCAATTTCGATCTTGCACCGGTATTCCCCTGCCGAAAGACGGATACACGTTTCCGGTGTAGCATTTCGTAAAACGTCGGAAAGATCGTCATCCGGTGTGATCATGACCACATTCATCAGCGTTCCCCCTCTATCATTTCAGAAATTAGTTCACAAAATAGATTTCCGAATTCGATTTCTTTTATATATTTTACCTTATTTTGAACGGCAGGTACAATGGCAAATGCGAAATGAATATGGACATACCGGACATTCTGTTCCGGATTTTTTGACTGAAAACAGACAAAGACTTAGTGGTCAGACTAAGCCTCTGTCTTATCGGAAGTGTAAAAATAGAGTTAATACATTAGAATAACGAAAGTAAAACAATCTTTGGGAATATTTGTGGTATGGAAATAGAAAACAGGCTTTTTGTCGTACTGATCTGCCGAAGCAGCTTATCACCCATATCATTTTTGTATTATTATACTAATTATATACCACAGGTAGTGGAAAATCAATTTGTGATATGATACAAAATATTAGAAATCCATGCAAAGTTTAATATATTTACTTAATAAAAGAAAATGCGATAAAGTCAAAATTGTAGCAGTCGTTGACAGGACAGGCCATGTATGATATAATGAGATCAATGACAAATTCAGCTCTGAGAGGAGGTCACACCTATGAAAAAACAAGTCACAGCTTTGGTATCTGCTTGTTTGATGTGTCTGAGCCTGCTGCCGTTTCCGTCGGCTGCACAGGAGGCCCTGCAGGACTCAGGCATCGACTATCATGAGTGTGCGGCAACCATCAACAACCCCGGCGCCGGCTACACCTCTACGGTCTGGTACGTCTGCAAACCCGGCGATACCCCCGTCAAGAATCCGACCGGCAATCTGGTGGTGCTGTTCATTGACATCGGCGCGTTCTCCAGCGGGATCAACGGCGGGCAGGACTACGCTCTGGATGCCGCTTTCTTCCGGGGGCTGCGCGGTACACTTGACAATTGTCGGAATAACGGCTGTACTGTCGGTCTGCGGTTTCGCTACGACGCCAACGGCAAAACGGATCCGGAGCCGGCATCCTTCGATCAGGTGCTGGCGCATATCCGACAGATCGGAGAGGACGGACTTCTCGACGATTACGAGGATATTCTGATGTATGTGGAAAGCGGCTTTGTCGGTGCATGGGGCGAACAGCACAGCGGTAAATACACCTCGACTGCGGACAAGGCAAAGCTGCTCGATGCGCTGCTTGCAGTCGTTCCGAAAAGTGTTCCTGTCACCGTCCGGACGCCAAATACCATCTGCCAGTGGGCAGGGATCGAGTCCTCTGCTCTGCCGGATCTCTCACCGGAAGCCGGCTCGGACGCTGCAAGGATCGGGCTTTATAACGACGGCTACATGGGCTCCGACACGGATCTGGGAACGTTTATCAGCCCGAACCGGACGGATTCCATCGCGTTTATGCAAAAGCAGATGACGCACACGTACTACGGCGGTGAATTCTCCGGCAACATTGAATTTGCGCAGCAGTACGACAACTATCTCCCGGAAAACGCCATCCCGGAAATGTATGCCACCCACCTGAGCTACATCAATTCCAACATCTGGGATCTTTACAGGGAATATACCTACACGGAGGCGCTTGACACGCAAAAATGTGATCATTCGGCATATTATGGGCAATCTGTGTATCAGTTCATCCGCGACCACATCGGTTACCGGTTTGTGCTGCGTGACTGCGACCTGACCGCACAAGCCCCGCAGGGCGGCAACGTCACTGTGCAGTTTTCCGTCGAAAACACAGGCTTTGCAAATCCCATCAAGTCACAACAGGCACAGGTCATCCTGGAACAGGACGGCAGATATCTGATCTGTGACACTGCGCTTGACGACCGGACGTGGCTTTCAGCGCAGACAACGCAGGAAACATTGCACCTGACACTGCCCTCCGGGATCCCGGTCGGTGACTGGCGGATCTTCCTGAAGCTCACCGCCGGAAATACCGATCCGGAAAGCCCGCTGCGCACGGTATGCTTTGCGAATCCGGATATTTACAACAGTTCTCTGGGTGCCAATTATCTCGGCACCGTGAAGGTCACTGCGGATCCCGATGCTGCGGAAAGCCGGTTCTGCGCAAATGGAAGCCTTCCCTCGGACGAGATCCTTTATGACTACAATGGGAAAATCACGATCGACGGCAAGCTGGGGGAACGCGAATGGCAGGCGCAGGATCTCATCGCAGAATCCGAAACCGGTAAGGTGTACCTTACCGCCGACCGTGAAGCACTCTATCTCTGCGCAGTCGTGCCGGATACCGCAGCTGCACCGGTGTACAACCTGCAATGGAAAACAGCCTCCGCGGAGCAGCAGATGTGGATGTATCACGCCAGCAATGGATTTGTGTACTTCAACGGCGAGGATTACAGCGGTGTGACCTGCAGGTATCACGGCGGCGTTGTGGAATGGAACATTCCGCTGAATGATGCGATGCAGATCCATTCCGGCGAAACGCTGGCTTACCTACGGATGTTTGTGCAGGACAGTGACAACGACTGGGCTCTGCTGGAAGATCTGAAAGCGACAGATATTCCGATCCCGGCGTCTGTTTCCGGCGATGTGAATGGGGACGGGCAGCTTTCCCTGCCGGATCTGGTGACATTCCAGAAATGGCTTCTCCGCATCCCCGGCGTCAGGCTGTCAGATGCAAAGGCGGCGGATCTGAACGCCGACGGATCGCTCGATGTCTTTGACCTGTCGCTGATGAAACGAACCATTCTCCGTCAGCGCACCCCGACCAGCTGATACACAAAAGCCCCCTTCCTGCGAAGGGGGCTATAAAGGACGCTTGTTCAATTTGTTAAGTTGTTAGCATTGGCTGAGGGTGGGC
>JAFPXW010000237.1 GCA_017394565.1 Oscillospiraceae bacterium
CGCGATGTTCAGGATGCGCTCCTGATGGGAAATAACGATGATCGTGCGGTGTTCCATGGACTTGCGCATACTCTCGAAGATGCGGATGAGGTTCTGGAAACTCCACAGGTCGATGCCGGCTTCCGGTTCATCGAATACCGCCAGCTTGACATTGCGGGCGAGAACGGTTGCGATCTCGATGCGCTTGAGCTCGCCGCCGGACAGGGAAGCGTTGACCTCGCGGTGGATATAGTCCTTCGCGCAAAGTCCGACCTCGGAGAGATATTCGCACGCATCGGAAACGGAAAGCGTCTTGCCGGCTGCGATGCGCAGAAGGTCAAGGACAGTCAGTCCCTTGAAGCGTACCGGCTGCTGAAATGCGAAGCCGATGCCGCCCTTGGCGCGGTCTGTGATGGATTTTTCGGTGATGTCCTCGCCGTCGAGGAGGAGTTTGCCGCTTGTGGGCGTGAGGATGCCTGCGATGAGGCGGGCGAGGGTAGACTTACCGCCGCCGTTCGGTCCGGTGATGACAACGAACTTGCCATCCGGAATGGTCAGATCAATGCCGCGGATGATGCCGACAGTACTGCCGTCGGTCTCCGCGCTGAAAGTCAGATTCTGGATCTCCAGCATTTTTTAGCTTGCTCCTTTATTCAGAAAATTGAGAACTTGTTATAGACAGTAGTTATAGTATACCATAATTCTTCAAAAAATGCAAGCTTTCGGTGCAAAGTGCAACACGAGTAAGCGAGAGCTGTCTGCCTTATTGACTTTTATGAGAACTGCGTTCCAAATAGAAGTTGTTATAATAAAACATTCCGACAGCTGCCGCAAGAATAATTCCGTAGCCGAGAAAACTCCACCCATCCGGCACCTCCGAGAAGAACACCAGCCCCAGCGCCGTCGCAAAAATGATCTGCGAGTAATCGTACACGGAAATTTCCTTTGCCGGCGCGTGGCAGTAGGCCGCTGTGATGGTGAACTGTCCGCCTGCACCGGCAACACCGGCTCCCAGCAGTGCCAGCAGCTGCCACAGCGTCATCGGATGGAAGTCGAACAGCAGAAACGGCAGCATACACAGGCACGAGAAGCCGGAGAAGAACAGCACGATGAATTTTCCCTTGACGCCGCGTGTGCCGAGCAGACGTACCATCGCATACGCCGCGCCTGCCGCGATGCCGCCGCAAAGCCCGGCGAACGAGCCCTTGAAATCGGAAAAATCCAGCGATGGTTTGACGATGAGCAAAGAACCTGCGAATGCCGTCAGCACCGCAAGCCCCTGCACAGGGCGGAGTTTTTCCTTGAGGATGAGCCATGAGAACACGATCGTGAAAAACGGCGACATCTTATTGAGCATGGATGCATCGGACAGCACGAGGTGATCGATGGCGTAGTAATTGCACAGGATACCGACCGTACCGAAACCGGCTCTTGCCAGCAGCGGCAGGAACGTACCCTTCGGCAGCCGGAAGCCCTTTCGTTCCGGCAGAAACATGACGAACGCCACGACAAGCGCCACGAGATTGCGGAAGAAGCTTTTCTGCGTCGCCGGCAGATCACCAGCCGCACGGACACAGGCGTTCATACAGGCGAAACAGAATGCTGATGCGATGATCAGCAGGATCGCTTTGTATTTGCTTGGAATGGATCTCATAAATTTCGACTCCTTGACAAAAAATAGGGAACGTGTTACAATAGAATAGCCCAGAATGGGTATGATGAAAGGAAGTGAGCGTTTGGAGCGTATCAGCTATCGTGTCGCACTCGGCGGCATCGTGGCGGCATTCTGTCTGGTCGGGATGTTCCTGACGGGCGTGTTTCCGCTGTTATATCTGATTTTTCCGATGATCGCCGGCTTACTTCTGCTCATCATCGTGGAGGAGGTCGGGACGCAGTGGGCATGGGTGACGTATGTCACGGTCAGCGTGTTGTCGCTCTTTGTGACCTACGATAAGGAAGCGGCGCTCATTTTTATCATGTTTTTTGGCTGTTTTCCGATCTATCAGCAATTCCTGAACCGCATCCGTCCGAAATTTCTCTGCATCCTCGTCAAGCTCCTCATCTTCAATGTGACGATGGTGTTATACTTCCGGATCAATGTCTATGTGCTGGGGCTGGAAGATCTGCTCGAAGCCATCGAAGATTTCGGAAAATACGGCGGTGCGGTCATGCTCGCTATCCTCAATCCGTTTTTCCTGATGTATGACTACTCGATCTCAGGGATGTGCAGAGTCTATCGCGAGATCCTCAAACCGCGCATCATGGGAAGAAAACGGTGATCTCATTAAGAATATAATAGGAAATGCGGAAGCGCTCACAGATCCGGCGCTTCCGCTTTTTGTTTCGGGATGAAAATGACCAG
>JAFPXW010000238.1 GCA_017394565.1 Oscillospiraceae bacterium
ATCGCAATGTTTCAAATAGATTCACAGTTTATTCACAAAATGTACATCTTATTTATGGACAAATCATGTATAATTAGTATGAGTATCTTTAACTTTTTGTGTACAGCGCCCAAGCGCTGACAAGAGGTTGCAAGAAACGGGGAGGACTGCGTCTTGTAGAAAAGATGCAGAAATTGACCAAAGAGAGGAGAATGCGACATGGCATTGGAAAAAGTACTGGTAGTAGACGACGATCAGAATATCTGCGACTTGCTGAGAATGTATCTGGAGAAGGAAGGCTATTCCGTCATCATCTCCAACGACGGCAAGGAGGCAGTCAACAAATTCAACGCATTGGGACCTGACATTGTATTGCTCGATATCATGCTTCCCTCGATGGACGGCAGACAGGTCTGCCGCGAGATCCGCAAGAACTCGAATGTTCCGATCATTATGATCTCCGCAAAGAACGAGACCTTCGATAAGGTCCTCGGTCTGGAGCTGGGTGCGGATGACTATATCTCGAAGCCCTTTGATGCAAAGGAGGTCATCGCCAGGATCAAGGCGATCGCACGCCGTATGGGCAATTCTACCTCGGAGCAGGAGGAGAATAAGGAGGTCCGCTACGACAAGCTCGTGGTCAATATGACACGCTACGAGCTGCGCGTCAATGATAAGGTGCTGGATACACCGCCGAAGGAACTGGAACTGCTGTTCTATCTGGCATCGAATCCGAACCATGTTTACACCCGTGACCAGCTGCTGGACGAGGTGTGGGGATTCGAGTATTACGGCGATTCGCGCACCATCGACGTTCACATCAAGCGTCTGCGCGAGAAGCTGGCGGATGTGTCGCCCCACTGGGCGCTCAAGACCGTCTGGGGCGTGGGCTATAAGTTCGAGGCTGACGAGGATTGATGCCGCAAATATTACGTGATGCGCGGATAGGATCTCCGCGCATTGCGTATTGATCGAAGGAGGCTGCTCATGCCATCCAGAAAAAAGAAAACCCCGGGCCTCTCGGACGGCTATTTCAAGCTGGGAGGTCTTCTGTTAGTTGTGGGCATCCTGCTGACGGGTGTGGTGATGGTCTGCGTGTCGGTTTCGACCTACCGCGATACGGTGCAGACCGCGCTGCGGCAGAGTGTGGAAACGCTGACCGTCAACATTACAGAGGCGTATGCCCGGGATACCGAGAATGTGGAGGAGGAGATCGTCAAACTCATCCGCACCGAGGAGACCGAATATCACAACCGCATCTGGTTCTACGATGCGGATGCCAAGGAAAAATACCCCGGCACAAACGAAGGCATCCATCTGCTGACCGCATCCGTCCGCGCCTATCTGGAGACGGATGACTATATGGAGATGGGCTATTTCACGCAGGATGCCGAGGCGCCGCAGCTGTGCTGTGTGCTGCGGTTCTTTGTGGAAAAGCCGGACGGCGAGGTGCAGTGCTGCTACATCGCGGCGCTTTCGGACGCATCGAATGTACAGGAATACAGCCGGATGCTGGTGCAGAGCTTAGTCATCTGCCTGCTGGCCGCCATGCTGATCTTTCTGCTGCTGTTCCGCGTGGGCGCCAGCCGGCTGGACAACCAGTTTGAGGCAGTCAGCAAAGTCACCAAGCAGTACGCCGAGGGCGAATTCAGCGCCCGTGTGGAACTGCCGGAGCACGCATCGCTGTATCCGTTCGGCTGCACCATCAACCGCATGGCGGAATTCATCGAGCAGAACGAGACTACACGCCGCAATTTCGTCGCAAACGTATCGCACGAGCTGCGTACTCCCATGACGACCATCGGCGGTTTTGCGGACGGCATCCTTGACGGAACGATCCCGGAGGAACAGCACCGCCGCTACATCAAGATCATCGCCGAGGAGATCCACCGTCTGCGGACGCTGGTCAATTCCATGCTGAACCTGACGAAATTTGAAGCCGGCGAAATGCAGCTTCGGATCTCCAGCGTAGACATGGCAAAGCTGGTCATCAAGACTGTGCTGATGTTCGAGAAACGCATCAGCGACAAGAATGTCGAGGTCGAGGGACTGGAGGATGCGGAACTTGTCGTCAAGGCGGACGAGGATCTGATGTTTCAGGTGCTGTATAATCTGATCGAGAACGCGGTGAAATTCGTCAATGAGGGCGGTGTCATCAGCTTCTCTCTGACGCAGGAAAAGGGCATGGCGCACATCATTGTGAAGAATACCGGCGAAGGTCTGGCGGATGACGAATTGCCGAAGATCTTTGATCGCTTCTACAAGACCGATGCTTCGCGCAGTCAGGACAAGACCGGCCTGGGGCTGGGACTGTCCATCGCCCGGAAGATCGTGCATCTGCACAAGGGCCACATCGTGGTCAAGAGCGTCAAGGGCGAATATACGTCGTTTGAAGTGCAGATCCCGGTCAGCGGCGTGTGAGCATAGGGTATGGAAGAAAGGAAATCCCGTTTCATGGAAGATTATAAAAATATGTATCCCCCTTCTCCCGATCCGGAGAAGAAACCGCAGATGCCCGATCCGCGGCAGGATCCCATCGGCGCATTCCCGGAGAATCCGGATTGGAGCGGGCTGAGAAATTCCCTCGACGCACCGCAGGACAATGCGGCACCGGATCCCATGCCGGAACGCCAGATCCCGCCGCCTGTGACACCGCCGCCGGTTTCTTCGCCGTATATCGAGGAAAACCAGAATGATTTCCATTCGGATGGCGCCTTCTACGGCGATCCGGACGCGCCCACGGGGCAGACGCCGGATTACGGATGGCAGGAGCCGCCGGTCGTTCCGCCGGAGAAGCCCATCACGATGAACCGCCGCATCTACACCATGTGCGCGGTCGTGGCGGTGCTGATCTTCCTGCTGTGCGTGTACTGCATCGGTTCGGATGTGCTGCACGGCGCGATGGGAACGGACAGCGTCCGTCCGGTTACGGTGAATTTGCAGGTGCAGCCCAAGCCGGAGCTGGATCCCGACGATGAGAACGTCACCGCAGACGGCGAATACACGGTTCGCGGCGTGGCGGAACAGGTCACACCGTCCATCGTGGAGGTCTACACCTATGCGGATGCCAGCCAGAAGGAGTCCTCGCTGGCAGGGACAGGTTCGGGCATCATCATTTCGGAGGATGGCTATATCATCACGAATGCGCACGTTGTGCAGGGCGCGGCGTTCCGCGTGGCAGTCGGCGACGAAGCGGCCGGCGATCCGAAGGAATATCCGGCAGAACTCATCGGCAGCGACGCCAAGACCGACCTTGCTGTCCTGAAGATCGAAGCGCACAACCTGACACCGGCAGTTCTCGGCGATTCGTCGGAGACTTACGTCGGCGAAAATGTCCTTGCCATCGGCAATCCTGCCGGTCTGACGAATACCGTCACCAAGGGCATCGTGTCCGCCATCGGCCGTCAGGTGCGTGCGGAGAACAGCAACTTCAAGATGGAATGTATCCAGACCGACGCCGCCATCAGCCCCGGCAATTCCGGCGGTGCGCTGGTGAATATGTACGGTCAGGTCATCGGCATCACATCGTCGAAATATGCTTCTATGTACTCGTCCAGCTACGAGGGACTGGGCTTTGCGATCTCGATCAACGAAGCACTCCCCATCGTGACCGACCTGATGGAAAACGGCTATGTCAAGGGCAGATTCCGCATCGGTATCGTCCTGATGGAGTCGGGCACGGAGTATGCACAGGAGGAATTCCAGAAGCACTTCGCGAAGCCCATGCCGGCTGAGCTGAAGGAATCCATCTGGATCACGGAGATCAGCGAGGACTGCGACATTTCCAACACCGACCTGCAAGCGTATGACTTCATTCTGGAGATGCAGGGCAAGCCTGTCTATGATTACGACAGCGTGATCGAAGCGCTCGACGGCTGCGAGGGCGGCTCGGAAGTGACGGCACACTGCGCACATTACGAGGACGGCAAGGTGACGTATTTCGACATCACGTTCCTGCTGGAGGAAGATACGTCCGGAAACTATTAAATCAGGTTCAAAAAGCATTCGCTCCGCAGTTCATTCCCTGCGGAGCGAATTTGCCAAACAGACAAGATCCAGAAAGTGAGAAATGCCATGTATATCCGAAAAGCCGAAAACCGCGATATTCCGTCCTTAAACAAACTCCTGCACCAAGTCCTGATGGTGCATCACAACGGCAGACCGGACTTATTCAAGCCGGACTGCACGAAATACACGGATGCGCAGCTGGAAATTTTGCTGCAAGACGCGGAAAAGCCCGTATTTGCGGCATTTGACGACGCAGACGAAATGCTCGGCTATGCATTCTGCCAGATCGAGACCTATCAGAACGACAACATCCTCACCGACCGGAAAACGCTGTATATCGACGATATCTGCGTCGATGAGAAGTCGAGGGGACAGCACGTCGGGACGGCGCTCTATCAGCACGTCATGGCGTTCGCGAAGGAGATCGGGTGCTACAATGTCACGCTGAATGTGTGGTCGTGCAATCCCGGCGCGGAGCAATTCTACCGCGCGATGGGGATGCAGCCGTATAAGATCGGGATGGAGATGATCGTAGAGGCGTAATTCCCGAATCTTCGCGTTCCCCCCCAAAAAAACAAACCCACAGCGTTCTGCGGATCGCTGTGGGTTTTTGCTTATTTTTTCGCCTGAGTCTTTGCCGCTTCCAGCTGTTCGGCACGTTCGAGTGCCGTGTCGATATGCGAGCAGAAATTCTCTCTGCCGACCTTTTCGATGAATCCCGCCTTCTCCATCGCGTGCATCGGCTGCTCGTTGACGTGGGAGAATACCACCTGAACACCGTGCTTTTCGCAGCGCAGCACGATGCGCTTGAGGGCTTCCACACCCGTCGCGTCGATCGCCGGAACGTTACGCATACGGATGCACAGGATGTCGATGTCCCAGTCGTGCAGCATATACTTGTACTTGTCGGAGGCCGCAAAGAACATCGGGCCGTTGATCTCATAAACGCGCGTTCTTGCCGGAATTTTCTTCAGATGGATGGCATCTGGATCGGTCTCCTCGTCGTCGATGTCGCTTGCATCCACCCAGGTGTGCGCCTCGGTCACGTCGGCCATGCGCTTCATGAACAGCAGCGCCGCCAGCACCAGACCAACACCGATCGCAACGACCAGATCGAAAATGACCGTGAAGGTCAGTGTCACAAACATGACCGCAATGTCGCTTTTCGGGGCAGTGCGGATGGTGTTGCGGATGTTTCTCCAGCCGCACATATTGTAAGCGACCACGAACAGGATTGCCGCAATGGTCGGCATCGGGATCAGCGAGGCATACGGCATCAGCACGACCAGAATGATGAGTACCAGAACGGAATGCACCATGCCGGCGATCGGAGTACGGCCGCCGTTCTTGACATTGGCAGCGGTTCGCGCGATCGCACCCGTTGCCGGGATACCGCCGAACAGGGCAGAGCCGATGTTGGCAAGTCCCTGCGCGATCAGTTCCATATTGGAACGGTGCTTCGAGCCGATCATACCATCAGAAACGACGCAGGACAGGAGCGATTCAAC
>JAFPXW010000239.1 GCA_017394565.1 Oscillospiraceae bacterium
ACAATCTGACGAAAAATCTGCGGCGCATCTGACGCGCTGTCCTTTGTGCGGTATTGCCCTAAAACTTGCAAGAGGTGAATTGTATGAAACGTATGTTAGCGATCCTTCCTGTTCTGCCGCTGTTCCTGCTTGCCGGATGCAGCAGTGTGCCGAGTCTGTCCGGCAAGACCGTCAACCGCATGGCAGGCGCCTTCACGTCGGAGATCACTGTCACGACCGCCGACAGCGAGAGCCGCGCCGTCCTCACGCGCTACGGCACGGAAAGCTGGAGCGTCTGCTTCACCGAGCCGCCGGCACTCGACGGTGTTCAGCTGGATTTCCTCGATGCGGAGGTCAGGGCTTCCTACAAGGGGCTGGAATTTTCCGTTCCGCAGTCCGCGCAGGCGCTTCGCACGGAGATCGGCGAGCTGATGACGGCGGTGGACAGCTTTGCGTCCCAGACGGAGCTCGACACGCACGCTTCCGATGATCTGTTCGTTTGTGAGGGAGAACTGGAGGTCGGCAGCTACACGCTGGCATTCGCGCAGGACGGCACGCCGGTGCAGTTCTCCCTGCCGGCTTACGGCGTGGTGATCGGGTTTGAACAGTTTGCGGATGATGCCGGCGCTGTCACGACAGAATCGACGACCATCCCGAAAACCTACCCCGTGACCGACGCACCCACGGAGGAAAGCACCGAAGCTCCGACCTGATCTTCACGGAAAGGAACCCCTGAAAACGCATGAAAATGACCTGGTTCGACTGGCTGATGCTCGTGATCCTCGTGGTGCTTGCAGTGTGGGTGGTGTATGCGGTCTGGTTCGCCGGGGAACGCGATCGCAAGCTCATCGCAAAGCTGCTGACCGTCACGGCCGCCTATGTCGCTTACTTCATCAAAAAATTCCGCCATCGTCAAAAATAAGGAGTCTATCATCATGTCCAAACGTAAAAAAGTCCTCCTGATCGTCATTTCTGTCCTGCTGCTGCTCATCATTGCGGCATTTGTGACGACCTATCTCCTCATGAAGCAGGAATTCAGCCGCGGCGAATATCCCGACCGCCGGTTTTCCACGAATTACTGGTACGATCCGGACTACATCGACGACTATCCGCGTGAAAATATCCAGTTCCAGTCCGGGAAAAACACCCTGCAAGGCTACATCTACGGCATGGAGAACGAATCCCCCGATGCGCTGATCGTGTTCGCACACGGCATCGGCACCGGCCACGAGAGCTACATCAACCAGCTCATCTGGTTCGTGGATCACAATTACCGCGTGTTTACTTACGATGCGACCGGTTCCTGCACCAGCGAGGGCGACGGCACGGTGGGGCTTGTGCAGTCCGCGCTCGACCTTGACAAAGCCCTGACCTACGCGGAATCCGACGACCGCCTGAACGACCTGCCGGTGCTGCTGCTGGGACACAGCTGGGGCGGCTACGCGGCGGCTTCCGAACTGCATTTCGACCATGACATCACGGCGACCTGTTCCATGTCCGGCTACAGCGATCCGAACGAGATGCTGGGGCTTGGTGCGGAGCAGATCGTCGGCCCGTTCTTCGGGAAACTCCTCGCGCCGTGTGCGTGGAGCTACAATCTGCTGACCTTCGGCAAGGACGCCCGCCTGAATGCCGTCGATGCCATCAACGGCACCGATACGCCGGCGCTGATCGTTCACGGCGACCACGACACCTACGTCGATTACACCCGCGTCAGCATCCTGTCGAAGCAGGCGCAGATCACGAACCCGAACGCGCGTTTTCTGACGGTGGAGGGCGAATTTGCGACACACAATGACCTGCTGACCGCGGAGGAAGCTTACAATTACAAGCAGGAGTGGAACGAATCCCACAAGGCGCAGAACGAGGAACTCATGCAGCAATACGGCGGCAAGATCCCCGACGATGTCCGCGCCGAGATCATCGCCCAGGCCGACAAGTCGATCCTCAATGCGGTCAATGCGGAGCTGATGGAGGAGATTGATGCGTTTTACCGCAGCGCACTGGAGAAGTATGGGAGATTTTATTTAGTGCGTAGTGCATGGTGCGTAGTGCGTAGTGATGGTATCTACTCTGTATAAGCGACTGCCTGCGCTCGTTCACTCGCTGGGCATCTGCTTAGCTGCGCGATGAATAAATGGGGCTTCGCCCCATACCCCCATAACTCATAACTAAAATCCCCCGACTAAGGATGATTCTCAATTAGTCGATGGTTTTGTCTTATTATAAAAATATTTAAATAC
>JAFPXW010000240.1 GCA_017394565.1 Oscillospiraceae bacterium
ACATCCTGCCGCTGCCGACCGTTCTCGAAGGTCACGGTGCAGGAGCAGTTGTCATGCCGCCGTCGGTTTCCAGCGTCCGGATCTCACCGAACGTGGGGTTTGTGAATAGGGTGAGTTCGTGCATATGGGTTCCTCCTTGGGTTCTGTGCCGGAAGTCCCGGCAGCGCGTTGGTCGTGCGGTTGTCATATTTGTCCAATGCGTTGACAAATATGTAATGGCATGATATAATATGTGTAGCGATCCATAGGTGGCAAGCCCCACGCAGCAGCTCCACGATCCGCTCGATCTTCTGTTCTCTCGTCATCCGAAATTCCCCTTCATTTGTAGCAAACAAATGTTCCGATTCTATTCTAACCGAATTTTCAAAAAAAGTCAAGCTTTCATTGTCCTGACAACGGGACACTGGTTGTGGTATCATAATATTATAGGGTTTCACGATCCCACATACAGCAAGCCGCCGGCAAACCAAACCGGAGAAAGGAGCATCCCCATGACAGCTATCCCGAACGAACAGAAACACACCGCAGAGGAGTATTTTCGGCTCACAGAAAGCTTAGAAGAACGAACGGAACTCATCGACGGACAGATCATTGCAATGGCATCGCCAAATATCCGGCATCAGATTCTTGCTAGCAGGCTGTTCGGCCGTGCCGACCAGTATATCCTTGCCAATCACGGAAAATGCATTGCCATGCAGGCGGTCGATGTGCAGATGGATGACGGCACGGTTGTTGTCCCTGATGTATTGGTCATGTGTGATCCGGACAAAATGGACAATCAACGCTGCTATGGCGCACCGGACTGGGTGGTGGAGATTACCAGCCAGAACCGCGAGAACGACTTTGACCGGAAGCTGGGATTATACCGCGAGAACGGTGTCCGTGAATATTGGATCGTGGACACTGATAAGGAAAAGGTCTGGGTTTATGTGTTTGAACATCACCCCAATGTGGTGGGATACTACAACTGGACGGACGAGATCCCCGTCGGCATCTACGGCGGAAACCTCACCATCCGCATCGCGGATCTGGTGTAACTGCGAGAAAGGAGCATCCCCATGACAGCCATTCCGAACCCCGAAAAAATCACCGCGGAGGAATATCTCCGCCTGACCGAAACGATGGAGGAGCGCACAGAACTCCTCGACGGACAGATCATTGCAATGGCACAGCCAAACCGACTGCATCAGCGCATCGGCTACCGGCTTTTTAACGTGATCGACACTTTCATCCGTTCCAATCACGGACAGTGCGAGGTCAACGGCGAAATCGATGTCAGGCTCGGCGATGGTGATGTGGTCGTTCCAGACGTTTCCGTGACGTGCGATCCGTCCAAGCTGAATGAACACGGGTGCATCGGCGCACCGGACTGGGTGATCGAGATCCTGTCCTCAAACAGGAATGACGATCTCGTTTACAAGCTGGATCTATACCAGAAATCCGGTGTCCGCGAATACTGGATCATTGATCCGAAGCACCAGATGGTTTTCGTATATTTCTTTGAATCAAGCCCCAATGTTGTGGAGCTGCACGACTGGAATGACGAGATTTCCGTCCGGATCTACGGCGGAAACCTCACCATCCGCATCGCGGATCTCGTATAACTGCAAAAGATCCCCTGGCTCACCATGAAACGAACCAGGGGATCTTTTCTGCTCTATTCCGTCTGTCCGGCCATGAACGCCGTTACATCCAGCCCGGCGATGATCTGCTTTGTGAGCGTCTCGTCATCGCACGAGATCATCACGGTGCCGCAGTTCCGGTGGGCCGCGTCGCAGATCATGACGTTGGTCTTTTTCGTCCTGCCGTAGTGAACCTCGCAGATCAGACCGTCAAACTGCTCCCCGTGGTAAAAATACGCCGTTTCGACACCATCGACCGTATGCTTGCTGTAAGCCATCAGCAGGTAGATGAGGTAGTCCTTGCCATGCAGGTGCCGGCAGGTGTCGGCGGTGAGCTGATCACGCAGGAACACGATGTCCTCGTAGCTGGATTCCGGCATCTTTACGCCGATCGTGCTGAAAAAATGCGCGTATGCCTCCGGCTTGAAAAAAATGGCATTTTCGTCAGAATAGGGAAGCGACTCCTCGCCGGTGAGCACCAGGATCATCAGGTCGTCGCTCTTGAACGGCGAAATGCCGGAATCCTTGGGATTGATGCAGTCCGCAGGCGCCTTCACCGTGATGCCGTGGACCGTCCGCGCCGCAAAATCCGCCGGCACATCAGCGGTGATGGCCGGGTACTCGCTCATGCGGTCGTCGATGCCCGGGTAGATCAGGCGGTAAAATGCCGGAAAATGCGAGAAGATCAGCAGCCCGACCACCAGGATCACCACGATCACCAGCAGCGTCAGCAGCAGCTTCAGGATCCGCTTTCCGATGCGGCGCACCGGTGACGGATCGGATGAGAAATGAGTATATTCTGTCATTGTGTACTCCTTTTAAAGCCGATATTGCATGAAATTTCCATTCTTCACAAACCCGAAATGCTGATACAGCAGCACGCCCATGTCGGAAGCCGTGATCTGCACCGTGCCGCAGCCGTTTTCGCGTGCCTCGTCCACAACGCGCGAGAGCAGCTCCGATGCAATGCCCATCCGCCGGCATCCGGGATCCGTGAACATACTCGACAGCAATGCGATCTTTCCCGTCGGACAGCCGAAATACGGCGGTTTCTCGACGATCGAGATGCCGCTGGTCCCGACGATCCGTTCGTCGTTCAGCGCCAGCCATGAGATAAATGTCCCGTCTGCCATGTGGCGCTCGTAGTAATCGCGCAGGGCAGGGGAGAGGTCGATGTCCTCCGTCGCGCCCTCCTCGCGAAGCTGCCGGATGCGCATGGCAATGAAGGTTTCGAGGTCGCTGTGGATGAGTTTACGATAAGTCAGTTTCATTGTGTCCCTCCGCTTTCTGCTACAGTGTATCCGGCGGCAGTCAGCACGTCCATCGCGCGGTCAAACTGCTCCGCTTTCACAAGGATATAATCCGTGTTGAAGGTGGACACCGCAAAGATGCCGATCCGGTTCTCGGCAAGGATGCCGGACAGCCTGGAAAGAATCCCGATCAGCGAGAAATCCAGCGTTCCCACAATGCGGAAGCCCCGCCATCCGTCATCACGCGCCGCGGTATGTTCCGGCGTGTCCTGCGTGCGGCAGACGAGGGAGATCTCCTCATCGGTTTTCCCGATAAAATAAAACGGCTGGGACAGGTCGGTCTGTGTCGTGCTGTTGAGTTTACAAACGGTCAGTTCGTAGGGGAGCTTTTGTAATTCCATGTGGTTCTCCTTTCGTGCCTCGGAGCGCATACTGCTTTTATTATAACTGATTCCGCGAAAAATTGCAAGCCACGGAAATCAATTTTTAGAATTCTTCGTCCCCATTTTATGAATTTTGCGGGTGCAGGGTGACTCCCCACGGTGTGGGGAGATGCTGAGCCACGCGAAGCAGAGGGGACGGGGCGTTCGCCGCAGCCCCCTGCAAAAATAGCCCCCTCCTCGGGGAT
>JAFPXW010000241.1 GCA_017394565.1 Oscillospiraceae bacterium
CTCCCCGAGGAGGGGGCTATTTATGGAGGGTGCTGCGCACCCTTCACCCGCAAAATTAATAAAATGGGGACGAAAAATTATAAAAATTGATTTCCGTGCCAGTTGTCAGGATGCCCTTGACAAATCCTGAAGAATCCAGTATCATAGTAATAGCAGACAATCTGACCTGACAGCATGAGAGGGGGGATCGGACTTTTGTCCGGAATACTATGAGCAAACGATGCATTTCTGAATATGTCATTGATTTTCTGGTTTATGCCATGATTGGCTGGATCTATGAGGTCACGCTGGAAACGTTCATTTACCGCTGGGGATTCAGCAACCGCGGTGTCCTGTTCGGGCCGTGGCTGCCGGTGTATGGCTTCGGTGCGGTGATCTTTGTCCTGCTATGGTATCGCATCATCAAGGGCAAGCCGCTGAAACAACGGCTCATCCGGCTGCCGCTGATCTTTCTGTTGACGATGGGGACGGCAACGCTCATCGAACTCATCACAAGCTACCTGTGCGAATGGACAATGGGTTCGTGGCCGTGGCAGACGTATGCGGATTACGCCATCAATTTTCAGGCACGCATCGCACTGAGTCCCAGCCTGCGGTTCGGGCTGGGCGGCTGTCTGTTCCTGTATGTCATTCAGCCTGCGCTGGATCGGATGACCTCGAAAATGAAGGACAGGACTGTGATCGTGACGGCCATTGTGATCGCCGCGGTGCTTGCCGTCGATCTGGTCTGCACGCTGATCTTTCGTTGAATGCCGCTGCCTGCGTCAAAAAATCCACTTGCAGTGTCCTGCGAAATTTGCTATACTACGCGCTAATGCAAATCGTAATAACGATTTGCAATCCGCCGTCTTTGACGGCGGGGCGGCACTGTGTGCAGCTAAGCGCTTTGTTTATACGCCCTCTGCCAAAGCCACTATGTGACTTTGGCGGCTGCTGCGCAGCCTGCAAAGCACAACACGTTGTGCTTTGCAATAGAGGGCAGTATATAATAAAAGTAGCATATCCCCGGTATCTGCGCTATCCATACAGAGGAGGGATTTGAAATGAAGAAAGCATTGAAATTCGCTGCATTCATGGCTGCTTTTGCACTGACAGCCGGCTTTGCACTGCCGATGCAGCCCGTATCCGACGCATCCTTTGCCATCACCGCAAACGCGGAGGACGAGGAATACACCGAGGGTGTCAGCAATGGTCTGTACTACGCCAAGTACGCTGACCATGCGGTCATCACCGGCTTTGTGACCGATCAGAGCAGTTTTGACATTCCGGAATCCATCGACGGTGTTCCGGTCACTGCCATTGGCAATTATGCATTCTGCGGCAGCGAGCTGACCAGCATTGCGTTCCCGAAATATGTGACTTCCATTGGCTACGCAGCCTTTTCGATGTGTCCGAACCTCAAGACCTTTGCCATCCCCGACACCATCGAATCGGTCGGCAGCAAGGCGTTTGATATGTGTTCGAGCCTTACGGATGTCGAATTTCTTGCCCATCCGGATTACGTTGGTGTCGGGGTGTTCAGAGATACCCCGTGGCTGGAAGCCCAGCGCAAGAAGGGTGATCTGGTCATCGTGAACGGCATCCTGATCGACGCAGCCGGTGCCTCCGGCAAGGTCGAGATTCCGGATACGGTCTCCGAGATCGCAGCCGGTGCGTTTGAAAATAATACCGCAGTCACTTCTGTGGTGTTCCCGTCCACGGTCAGATCCATCTGGGACAATGTGTTCTTTTATTGCGAGAACCTCACCTCCGTGGACTGCGGCGGCGCGGAGATCATTGGATCTATGGCATTTGCCTACTGCAACAAGCTCAGCGAGGTGACGTTCTCCGGCAGACTCAAAACCATCGAGATGATGGCGTTTACGGACATCGAAGGATCCGGTACGATCACCTATTACGGCAGCGAAGCTGACTGGAAGCAGGTCGATGTACAGGACGAGAGCGCGTATCTTGCCAACTCTAAAATGGTCTTTGACACCAGCCACGCAGAGCAGGAGCCGCAGCCGGGCGTGTTGCTCAGCGGTGATGTGGATGCGGACGGCGCTCTGACGGTTTCGGATGTGGTGGCACTCCAGAAATGGATCCTTGCCGTTCCGAAGGCAACGCTGAAGGACGCGAAAGCCGGCGACATGAATCTGGACGGTGCGGTTGATGTATTCGACCTCGCACTGCTCAAACGTGATGTGCTGAAATAAACCGCAGCCTCCATCAAGTACTAAAGGCAACACCGCACAAAGCCCGCCTGACGGCTTGGCGGCGCATCTGACGCGCTGTCCTTTGTGCGGTATTGCCTAAAATAAAGCCTGTGCTTTCAGAACCTGTCCACATAGGGTGAATGTACGGATTTTCAGGCATAATTATGTCAGTGACAAGGCAAAAATCCGCCGACGGGCTGACGCCCGATGCGCAGGGGCTTCTGACGATCACGGTGTCGCTGCCGACAGATGCGGTCAGTCTGGCACGCGAGGTCTGGGATTACACGGACGGCTCCGAAAAGCTCGACAAGTCCGGCATTTCGCTGGAACGTGCCGAGACCAAATAATCCACCCACGGTTTCATTCCGGCGCCCCGACCGTGCGGCGTTTCTGCCGCATCGTCACAGAATCCCTTCAAAAATTCCACCAATTCTTCAAAAAATGAGTTGCTGCATTTGGAATTAATTGGTAAAATATGATTATGATGTGAAACATTTTCATGAACTCTCACCAATCTGGCCACAATAGAAAGAAGGGATCATCATGCGCAACTCTCACCGGCTTTCCGGGATGCTCGCTGCCGCGGCCATGACAGCGTCTCTGCTGCCCGCAACAGCGTTTGCCGTCACAAACGGCGGTCTGACAGGTGATGTGGACAGGAACGGCACGGTCGATCTGCTCGACGTCGTTTCCCTGCAAAAATACCTGCTCGGGATGCCTGCTCCGGTTTCCGTCGAAACTGCTGACATCAATCATGACAATTCGCTCGACATCTTCGATCTGGCGCTGCTCAAGCGTCTGGTCGTACAGCAAACATCACAGCCTCAGCCATCTGAACCGATGCCAACCAATACAGAATATATGAAAACCATCAAAGATCAATTTACGCAAAATGTGCCGGGCGAGATCCGCACAAAGCAGTCTGACCGTGATTACGGAACGCTGCAGCGCATCAGCTATTTTTCGACCATCGCCAGGAAGGAGAAACAGGCAAATGTCCTGCTTCCGCCGGGCTACGATGCATCCCAGCAATATCCGGTGCTGTATGTCAACCACGGCATTTTCGGCACCTGTGATTCGATGGTGGATGATGGCATGGGCATCATTGCGATGGCGGGCAACCTCGCAGCAGCGGGGGAGGCGGTGCCGATGATCATTGTGTTCACGTCGATGTACACGAGTGAGAATACCGATCAGTGCCTCGGCTTCACGCCGGAGGAAACCGCGAAATACGATGCGTTCCGCGAGGACATCACAGAGTGCCTGATCCCGTATATCAACGAGCATTATCCGACGAAGACCGGACGCGAAAACACCGCGATCTCCGGCTTTTCGATGGGCGGCAGAGAAACGCTCTACATTGGCATCACAAAGCCCGAATATTTCGGCTATATCGGTGCTGCGTGCCCTGCGCCGGGCGTTGTGCCTGCGGCGGACAATCTCATGCAGCATCCGGGCAATATGCAGCCTTCCGAATTCAAGGTCAGCGGCGACGCACAGCCGATCGAGCTGTTCATCGCAGGCGGCACGAATGACGGCGTGGTAGGGAATTTCCCGCAGCAATACCACGACCTGCTGACGCAGAACGGGCAGGAGCACCTCTGGCTTGAAGTAAACGGCGGCGGTCACGACGGTTCGACGGTCGTGCCGATGTATTACAATTTCCTGCGGACGGTGTTCAAGGGATAATTCAAAACGTCACAGGATCATGACGATTCTGTGACGTTTTTAGAATCTGTCTTCACAAGGGATGCGAGCAGGTTTTCGAGCAGTTCAGTGCCGTATCTGCCGAAAAGCTGCCATGGCATTTTGTGAAAGCTGTTTCTTACATTGACAGCGTGCAGGGATCTGTGTTATAATGGAAACAATCAAACCTTCCCCAAAACAAGGAGTTTTACCATGAAATATGATTCCATTTCCGTCATCATTCCGGCACATAATGAAGAAGCATACGTCGCACGCTGCCTGCATTCCATCAAGGCGGCGGCAAAGTACTACCGCGGCTCAGTGGAAGCCATCGTCGTCTGCAACCGCTGCACCGACCGCACGGCGGACATTGCCAGTAGCCTCGGCGCGAAGGTCATTCTCAATGACGACCGCTGCATCGGAAAGGTTCGCAA
>JAFPXW010000242.1 GCA_017394565.1 Oscillospiraceae bacterium
CAACATCTGCATGGATTCTCTTAAAAATTGATTTCCGTGGCAATCCGGATTTCCCACTTGACATAACGCACGCGATGTGTTATAATTAGAATATTCCAGCCGAAAGATCTTCTGACGGCGAGAATACCAGTTTTTTTCAAGATAGCTGCCTGACGCCAAATCACTGATGCGGTGAAAGCGAAGCGAACCAATCCACAGGATCCGTCTGTCCTTAGCACGCTGCACAAGGGCAGCGTTTGGTGTATCCTGTCCGTTTCCTTTGCGATCATAAGCCTCAGAGCGTCCGGTGCCGGGCGCTTTTTTTGTACACAGGAGGAAATGATTATGTACGATCCGAAATCCATGAAAGCCGAGGACTTCATCAATCACGAGGAGATCGAGGAGACGCTCGCTTACGCCGATGCCCACAAAAACGACCGCGCCCTGATCGAGCAGATCCTCGAAAAAGCCGCGCAGTACAAAGGTCTGACGCACCGCGAAGCCTCCGTTCTGCTCGCCTGTGAGGAGGAAGACCTCAACGCGCGTGTCTGTCAGCTCGCGGAGCAGATCAAGAAGGACTTTTACGGCAACCGTATTGTCATGTTTGCGCCGCTGTATCTCTCGAACTACTGCGTCAATGGCTGCGTCTATTGCCCGTATCACGCCAAAAACAAGCACATTCCGCGCAAGAAGCTGACACAGGACGAGGTGCGTGCAGAGGTCATTGCACTCCAGGACATGGGACACAAGCGTCTTGCCATCGAAGCCGGTGAGGATCCGGTCAATAACCCGATCGAGTACATCCTCGACTGCATCAAGACCATCTACAGCATCCACCACAAGAACGGCGACATCCGCCGCGTCAATGTTAACATTGCAGCGACGACCGTCGAGAATTACCGCAAGCTCAAGGAAGCCGGCATCGGCACCTATATCCTGTTCCAGGAGACCTACCACAAGGAGAGTTACGAAAAGCTCCATCCCACGGGTCCGAAGCATAACTACGCCTACCACACGGAGGCCATGGACAGAGCGATGGAAGGCGGCATTGATGACGTTGGTCTGGGCGTGCTGTTCGGGCTGGAGCTGTATCGCTACGAATTTGCCGGACTGCTGATGCACGCCGAGCATCTGGAAGCCGTTCAGGGCGTCGGGCCGCATACCATTTCCGTTCCGCGTATCAAGCACGCAGACGACATTGATCCGACCGCATTCGACAACTCCATCTCGGATGAGATTTTCGCGAAGATCATCGCCTGCATCCGTGTCGCAGTGCCGTACACCGGCATGATCATTTCCACCCGCGAGTCTGAAGCTGTCCGTGCCATGGCGCTGCGTCTGGGCATTTCGCAGATCAGCGGCGGTTCGCGCACCTCCGTCGGCGGCTACACTGAGGAGGAGCGTCCGCACGATACCGAGCAGTTCGATGTATCCGACCAGAGAACGCTGGACGAGGTCGTGCGCTGGCTGATGGAAGGGGATTTCATCCCGTCGTTCTGTACCGCCTGCTACCGTGCCGGACGTACCGGCGACCGGTTCATGGCACTTTGCAAGTCCCGTCAGATCCTGAACTGCTGCCACCCGAACGCACTCATGACCTTGCAGGAATATCTGGAGGACTACGCTTCTCCCGAAACCAGAGCGATCGGCGAAAAGCTCATCGGATCCGAGCTTGTCAACATCCCGAACGAGAAAGTCCGCGCCAAGACCATCGAGAACCTTGCCGCCATCAAGACTGGCAGCCGTGATTTCCGATTCTGATACTAATTTCCTTTAGACTGCTTTTTAAGCAGTCTAAAGGAAGCGCGCGCTACGCGCCCGCCATTTTGTGCCGCTTACAGCGTCACAAAATCCGTCTCATGCATTTCCATACGCCGCCTTCGGCGGCTATAAAAATCTTAATTTATTAAGATTTTTAA
>JAFPXW010000243.1 GCA_017394565.1 Oscillospiraceae bacterium
ACGATCGCCGCCATTTTGCAAGAGGCTGACTCACAGCAAACGCCGCTTCCTGCGGCAAGTGACTGCTCACAGGAGGCGGCGTTATCATGTGCTTGGGGGATCGGATTCAGACTATGATGTCCGCAAACGTCAGGCGGATCACCTTCGCAAGATCTGCCGGCGCAAGTTCGACCTGATAGCCGATATTGCCGGCAGAAAAGATCATCGTCGGCAGACTTTCAGCAGTCTGGTGAATGACCGTCGGGAAGGCTTTCTTCATCCCGATGGGCGAGCAGCCGCCGTGAATGTAGCCTGTCAGCGGCAGCAGCTCCTTCGATTTGAGCATCGCGATGCTTTTCTCGCCGACGGCTTTGGCGGCTTTCTTCAGATCCAGTTCCTCACCGACCGGAATGACGAACACATAATGTCCGCCCTTGCCCGACTCGGTCACGAGCGTCTTGAAGACCTGCGCAGGATCCTGTCCCAGAACGTGCGCGACTTCCACGCCGGACACTGCCGCCGTATCCGCGTAGCAATAGCTCTTGTACGGGACTTTCTTCTGGTCGAGAATGCGCATCACATTGGTCTTTTCTTTTGATTTATCCATCGCGTCAGGAATTAGTCCTTCTTGCCGCCGAGGATGCCGGTGATCTTGTCGAGCAGACCGCCGGTGGTGACCTTTGCCTTGACAGCGTCGATCACGGCATTGATCTGATCGTCCGGAAGATCCACACCGATCACGCCCTCAACCGCCTTGACCGGATCTGCCTGAAACTTTGCCGCAAAGTCCTTATCATTCTGCACCTTGCTGATGATCTCATCAATTTTTGCCTTAATGTCCATTTCTGTGACCTCCTATATATAAAAGATACTTTTAGTATACCATATTCCGTCGAAAATTGCAAGTACCTCACGATTCAAAACGGTAGACCAGTTCCTCGCCCTCGGCGCCCTTTTCGTAGGTGCGCAGGAAGATGCCGGCGTTGTCGATCAGGAGATAGTAGGTATCGTCAAGGAACGTGGTGCCACTTGTGGGATATTCTGTGAGATAAACCGGATCGCTCCAGCTATAGGCATCACCGTTCTTGACAAGCTGACGGCTCCGGAATTTCCAGCCGTCGTTGCTGTCAGAATCCAGATTACGGCTGCCGCCATAGTAGGAAGTATCAAACCCATTCGGCAGCTCATACGGGAGCAGTTCATCTTTTTCCATGTCATAGACATATGTATGTGCCTCGCCATCATAACCATAGAATATGCAGTATTTTCCAACTGTTTTGGTATTCGTGGAGTCACTTGTAAGATTGATCATAGGATTATCCGTCGGAAGTTCCGTCCATGTGCCGGTCGCAGCATCAAAGCAAAGCAGGTACTGGATCGTATTGTCCACATGGTTCCGTCCTGTTGCATAGCACTTGCTGCCGTAAGCCACGAGCAGTTCCAGATAATCGACACTTGTTTCCAGACCGTGCGAATCCTTGACGACCGGATCCGGCATTGCCGTGAGTTTAAAATCAGATGTCAGATAATAGGTTCCATACCCTCCCTGATATTTCAAACCTGTGATATAGACATACCCTGTGTCGGAGATCGTGTATTTAGAGCCATTTATAGAAGGAAACTCGTCATATTGGGCACCCGCTTCCCATATATCCAGAGCAGCAAGCTCGTTGCCGTCCATGTCGTATTTCACCAGTTTTTGCGAACCGGAAAGCACATAAATAGAGCCGTTAACACACATATTTTCATTCAAATCTGCTTGTATAGGATGCTGCGATAGTTCCTTGGTTTCTATATCATACGACCAGATCGTGGTTTTCCATTCATCCGTGTCACTGTCACGGGACTCCGTATAGAAGTACACCTTTCCGTCGTAGAGAACTGCGTTTCCGCTTCCAGCGGAGCATTGATACAGCGACTGCATAGACGAATCCCCCGTCTTTGCCCACTCTGCCGAAAGCGCCGCGTACAGCTCCGATGCATCCTCTGCCGGCTCACTGGGCGCTTCGGTCGTTTCCTCCGTGGCAGGCTCTGTTTCCGTGGGAACTTCCGTCGTGGGCGCTTCGGTCGTCGCTTCCTCGGTGGGGATCTCCACACCGTTCAGGCTCTCGAAATACACCAGATCGCCGTCATGACCGGAGCCTTTCCATGCCGCGTACATCAGGATCTCCGCAGCGTCCGAAGCATTGACATTGCCGTCGTTATTGACATCGCCAAACAGTCCGGCAGATGTCGGCAGACCGCCGTCCAGCACCGCACGGTCGATCACGGAAGTCGCACCGACCGCGATCGCAGCCGTCATGCACAGGGGCATGATTCTTTTCACAAAACTGTGTTTGTTCATTTGTTTTCCCTCTTTTCATAATAATGTCAGGAGCGCTGATATAAAAAGTATAGCACATCCTGTCAGAAATTGCAAGTCCCTGCGAAGTTTTTCATCCGCAAAGCTCCGTGATGGCAAGCGCCATCATCTGTGCATCGAGCAGAAGATGCTCGCGCTGGATGAATTCCTCCGCACCGTGCATATGCACATCCACACCCGGAAATGTCGCGCCGAATGCCACGCCGCCCTCGATGTGATGCACATACGTTCCGCCGCCGATGGCTAGGCACTTGCCCTGTTCGCCCGTCACATCCTCATACACGCGCAGAAGCGTCTGGACGAACGGCGATTTTTCATCGGTATAATGCGGATCATCACACATCAGCACATTGTACGCCAGCGGTCTGACGGATGCACCGATCTGCGTGATGACATTCGTTCCCGATGCGCACACCGGAAAACGGGTGTCACAGTCAGCGGTCAGCTTCCCCTCGTCCATGCGCATGACACTCAGCACCAGTGTCAGTGCGCCGGAAATGTCATCCGCGATCTTCACGCCGCAGGAGGTGCCGTCCGTTTCGCCAAACGGAAACGCCTTGCTCAAAGCCCGTACCGCTTCTGCCTGCTTGCCGTCATTCAGGATCGGGCAGAGGATCTCCAACAGGCAGGTCAGGGCATTGCGACCGGTTTCGGGGGTCGATGCATGGGCATTTCTGCCGTCCACGCGGATGGTGAGCAGATCGTTTTCGTCAACGCTGCATCCGATGCCGGTGCCGGCGTATTCTTTCTGACGCGATGCCAGAAATTCGTCGATCGTCACGCCCTTGACCGTCGCCTCCGCGTAGGCAGGAACGGCATTCACAGCTTCGCCTGCCGAAAGATGCAGGATCTGCGATTTCCCGTCGGAAAATTCCGCATGGAATTCCACCCGTGCCATGCCCTTTTCGAGGTTGATGACCGGGTAGTCGCCATCCGGCGTGAACACCATCGGCGGCAGTTCGCGGTGACGCATATAATACGCAAGGTCATCCGAGCCGTTTTCTTCATCCGTGCCGAGAATGAGCTGCACACCGTGTTTCAGCGGAATGCCGAGTTCTTTCACGGCACGCATCGCATACAGTGCCGCAATGGCAGGGCCCTTGTCGTCGGACGTGCCGCGGCCGATGTATTTGTCGGTTTCCGCGTCATACGTCATGGCAAACGGCTCGTGGATCCAGCCCTCCCCTGCCGGAACGACATCGAGATGTGCGAGAATGCCGAGTTTGGCATCCTTCCCATACGAAACACATCCGGCATAATTGTCGGCATTGTCTGTCGAAAAGCCGTAATTTTGGCATTTCTCCAGCATCAGATGCAGGGCTTCCAGCGGCTTTTCGCCAAACGGCGCACCGGCAGCCGGTGTACCCTTGACACTGGGGATAGCAACGAGTTCGCTGAGGTCATCGCGCATGGCTTCCTCATGGGCAAGCAGCCACGCGCGGATCTGGTCTTTGTATTGCATGGTGGTTTCTCCTTTAGTTTGTGATACGGGTGAAAATTCCGTTCATGATTCTTTACTATTATACCACATTCCCCGAAAAAAAGCAACTGACACCGGAATACCCGATGTCAGTTGCTCTATGAATAAAGGAATTAAATAGGGATTAGCGTGTATTTCTGATTACCACTGACCAGGGCCGCCGGGCTGCATACCGCCGCCGGAGGACTGACCGAGGGCTGTGCCGCCGGAGAGCGTACCGCCTGCGATGACATTGCCGGAGATGATCTCTGTACCGCCGGATACGTTACCGCCGGACTGTGCAGAAGCGGAAGAACCGGAATACAGACCGCCGCCCGATGCGGACAGGAAGGAAACGATCGCGTTGCCCGAATTGTCCACGAAGGTGTAGCGTGTGGTCAGGTTGGTGTTGCCTGCCTGCATGGTGATGAACGAACCGCCGTTGTTGCTGAAGTTGCCGTCATAGTCCATCGGCTCCTGACCGTTTGCGCAGTAGTAACCGCCGGTCACGGTGAATGCACCGTTGGAGTCGAACGCATCGTGGTCGCCGGATGCGGAGTTTACAACGACCAGACCGCCGTTGAGGGTAAGTGTACCGGAAGAAGTGCTCATTCCGCCGCCGCCCCACGGATTGGTGTTGCCGGTGCCGGAACCGTCTGCGCCGCCTGCTGCATTGTAACCGTCATCGCCGGATACGATGTAAACAGTACCGGAATTCTGGATGATGTTCACGCCCTCAACGCCCTCGTAGCACTTGGTCACGTTGATGATGACATCGTCGAAGGTGTTCGCCTTGGTCTTGCCGATGGTCAGGGAGTGATCGGAATGGAACGCATCATCCGCAGAGGCAATGGTGAAATTGCCGCCATAGATGTACATATCGCCGCCGCAGTGGAGTGCATCATCGGAGGAATCTACGGTGATCTTACCGCCGTTTACGGTGATATTGCCTGCGCTCTGGTAGGTCGTACCGGTGGAATCATAGATACCGGAAGCCTTGATGCCCTTGGCAGAAATATCTGTCTTATTGGCATTGCCGTCCATACCCATGCCGCCGCCCCACGGATTGGTGGTGCCGGTGGAAGTGCCTGTGCCGCCGAAGTTGCTGCCCTGATAGGTGTAGATATTCAGGTCGCCGTCGTTCATGACGAATTCCTGCTCAGCCTGAATGCCGTCTGCATAGGACGTGATGTCAACTGTACCGCCGTTGATGGTCACAACGCCCTTGCCCTCGTCCTCGGAGGAAGCTCGGATGCCATCACCTGCGCCGGTCTTGATGGTCACCTTGAGGTTATCGTAACCGGTGCCGCCTGCGGAAACTGCATCGTCTGCGTCACCGATCTTCTCGGTGTCGCCGCGAACGCCGTCACCGGCTGCGTTCACGATCTGGGTGGACTTGAAGATCTTCACATCGTGGGTGGA
>JAFPXW010000244.1 GCA_017394565.1 Oscillospiraceae bacterium
CTGCACAAACAAACGAATCCCCACAGTTCATGGCTGAACTGTGGGGAATATTTTTTTGGAATTTGAACGTCCTGTGTTTGTACCGGGATCACTCGTACTCTACGACATTGACCCACTTGAGCAGAAGGTCGCGCTCCTCCTCATGCCCCTTGACGGACTGGGAAGCTGCTACGATCGGCATCCAGCGCTGAACGTACTGCTTTGCGGTATCGCTCTTTTTGCAGAACAGATCGAGGTACTTGTTGGCTCTTTCCTCACCGTAGGTCAGGGAGAACTTCAGGAAGGTACGCGCCGCATCTGCGGAAGCGTTGCCCTGTGTCGCGTGAGCCCAGTCGATGATGTAGTACTTGCCCTCCGGCGTGATCAGCACGTCACCGAGGCCGAGGTCGCCGTGGCAGACCTTCTTGTGCTTGGGCATGGACTCCAGACGGGTGTGCAGCTCATAGCGGGTGGTCGCATCGAGGGAAGTCTCAGAGATCTTGCGCTGCATCTTGTCCTTGAGCTTGTTGAGGGCAGCCGGTGCGGTGGTCGCGTGGATGGAGAGCTGGATATCCACGAAACGGTCGAGGATCTCGTCCTCACGGGACGGATCTTCCTCCAGCAGCTGCTTCATGGTCTTGCCGGGGATGTAGTCCATCACGATCTCCCACTTGTCAGCGTTCTTGCGGACTTCAACGAGCTTCGGGATCGGCAGACCGGTCTCCTCGACTCTTGCCTGATTGAGCGCTTCGTTCAGGACATCGGATGTGGAGTAGTTTGCGTCGAACTGCTTGACAGCGTAGTCGCCGTCACGATAGATCACCTTGTTCGGGCGTTCGAGCAGAATTTCCATATGTGTATCCTCCTATCGTAATTTTAATTAGGGCAATACCGCACAAAGGACAGCGCGTCAGATGCAAGCAGATGATGTGCTGAGCCGTCAGGCGGTCTTTGTGCGGTGTTGCCTTAGGTTCTTTTTAAGAAAGCTTGGCTTCCAGTGCATCGGCGGTCATGCCGAGGGCGTCGGCTGCATCCTGGATGAGATCCGCGCTGCCCTTGCCGCCTGCATATGCGATGGTGAGCGCATTTTCCGCGAGGGAAGCCGCACGCATCAGCGAGGTCTTGTCCGTCGCGCCGTTCAGGATGATGGAGATCGCCTGCACCGCAAAGCCGAGCGTATAATCGGAAGCATTGACGCCGCGCAGACTTTCACGTGCCGTGTGCAGGATGGCAGAAGCGGTGGAAGCATCCGGTTCTGCGACGAGATCCTCATCCACGATGACCATGTCCGGACGTGCCGCAGTCTGCGTCTTGCCCAGCGTTGTGGGGATCGTGATGAAATAGACTGTCGCGTCATACCCCTCGCGCACACCTGCTGCGACTTCCAGTGCGTCTGCACTGCCGCAAGCAACGATGCAGTCCGGCTCGAATTTCCGGCAGGACGAGAGGGTACTGCCTCCGGTGGAGATCACCGAATAGGTGATCCCCAGCTCATAGAGGCTCCTGGTGACCGGAAACAGTCCGTCATCTTGCAGCATCGCAGCATCGGTGATGATGAGGATGCGCTTTTTATCGAGTTCGTATTTCAGTTCTCTCAGTGCGATGGGCAGGCAGCCCTGATTGAAGTAGAGCTTTCCGGGCACGAGGAACGATTGCAGATTCTCAGCCATTACTTGTTCTCACCGTAGTAAGCCTTGAGGTACATTTCCTTGATCTCAGAAATCAGCGGATAACGCGGGTTCGCACCGGTGCACTGGTCATCGAATGCGTCCTCGCACATCTGATCGAGTCTGTCGAGGAAGTCCTTCTCGTCAACACCGTAGTCCTTGATGGTCTTCTTGATGCCGATCACATCCTTGAGTTCTTCGAGCTTTGCGATGAAGTTCTCGAATACCTCGTTGTCGTCCTTGCCGGTCACGCCGCAGGCACGGGCGCACTCGCAGTAACGCTCCAGGGTGTGCGGATACTGATACTGGGAGAAAGTACCCATCTTGCGCGGCTTCGGATCCGCATTGAAACGCATCACTTCGGTGATGAGCAGTGCATTGGCAACGCCGTGCGGCAGGTGATGATAAGCACCCAGCTTGTGTGCCATGGAGTGGCAAACGCCCAGGAAGGCATTCGCAAACGCCATACCAGCCATAGTGGAAGCCGTTGCCATCTTCTCACGCGCCTGTACATTGCCGCCCTCATTGAATGCAGTCGGCAGATACTGGAAGATCAGCTGCATTGCGCGGATCGCCAGACCGTCGGTGTAATCAGTCGCCATGACAGAAGCATAAGCCTCGAGTGCGTGCGTCATGGCGTCGATACCGGAAGCGGAAGTCAGGCCCTTCGGAGCGCTCATCATGAGGTCGGTGTCGATGATCGCCATGTTCGGCAGGAGCTGGTAGTCAGCCAGCGGATACTTCTGACCGGATTCCTGATCGGTGATGACCGCGAACGGCGTTACCTCGGAACCGGTACCGGAGGAAGTCGGAACAGCGATGAAGTAAGCCTTCTGTCCCATCTCCGGGAAGGTGTAAACTCTCTTGCGGATGTCGATGAAGCGCATTGCCATGTCGAGGAAGTCTGCCTCCGGATGCTCATAGAGTACCCACATGATCTTACCAGCGTCCATAGCGGAACCGCCGCCGAGTGCGATGATGCAGTCAGGCTCGAAGCTGCGCATTGCTTCTGCACCGAGCTGAGCAGACTTCAGCGTCGGATCCGGCTCTACATCGGAGAATACCGTGAAGGTGATGCCCATTTCGGTCAGCTTGTCGGTGATGACCTTGGTGAAGCCGTTCTTGTACAGGAAGGAGTCGGTTACGAGGAACACGCGCTTCTTGTTCATGACGTTCTTCAGCTCGTCGAGTGCGACCGGCAGGCAGCCCTTCTTGAAGTACACCTTCTGCGGGGTGCGGAACCAGAGCATATTCTCGCGGCGCTCAGCCACGGTCTTGATATTGATGAGGTGCTTGACACCAACGTTCTCGGAAACCGAGTTGCCGCCCCAGGAGCCGCAGCCGAGGGTCAGGGAAGGTGCAAACTTGAAGTTGTACAGATCGCCGATACCGCCGAGAGAGGACGGAGTATTCACGAGAACACGGCAGGTCTTCATTCTGTCTGCGAAGGTCAGGAGCTTCTCGCGCTCATTGACATTGTCGATCCAGAGGGAGGAGGTGTGACCGAGACCGCCTGCGTTGTTCAGGATGTCCTCAGCCTTATCCATCGCATCCTCGAAGCTGTCAGCCTTGTACATAGCGAGGATGGTGGTGAGCTTCTCGTGGGAGAATGCCTCGTCAACGGAGGTGGACTCTACCTCACCGACGATGACCTTGACTTCATCCGGAATGTCAAAGCCTGCGAGCTTTGCGATGGTGACCGGACGCTGACCAACGATCTTGGCATTCAGAGCGCCGTTGATGAGCATGGTCTTGCGGATCTTGTCCTTTTCCTCGTCGTTCAGGAAATAGCAGCCGCGGCGGATCATCTCGTCCTTGACCGCGTCGTAAACGTCCTTGTGAGCGATGATGGTCTGCTCGGTCGCGCAGATCATACCGTTGTCGAAGGTCTTGGAGTGGATGATGGAGTTGACAGCATTGATGATGTCAGCAGACTTGTCGATGACCGCAGATGCGTTACCTGCGCCGACACCGATCGCCGGAGTACCGGAAGAATAAGCTGCCTTGACCATGCCGGGACCGCCGGTCGCGAGGATGATGTCAGCTTCCTTCATAACGGTGTTGGTCAGCTCCAGAGACGGAACATCGACCCAGCCGAACAGGCCCTTCGGTGCGCCGGCCTTCTCAGCGGCAGCCATGACGATCTTGGCTGCCTCGATGGTGCAGCCCTTTGCACGCGGGTGAGGGGAGATGATGATACCGTTGCGTGTCTTGAGTGCGAGCAGGCACTTGAAGATCTCGGTAGAGGTCGGGTTGGTGGTCGGGATGACAGCCGCGATGACACCGATCGGCTCAGCGATCTTGGTGATACCGAACTCCTTGTCCTCCTCGATCACGCCGCAGGTCTTGACATTCTTGTAGGCATTGTAGATATGCTCTGCTGCGTAGTTGTTCTTGATGACCTTATCCTCGACGATACCCATACCGGTTTCGGCAACAGCCATCTTTGCCAGCGGGATGCGTGCGTGGTTGGCAGCGAGGGCGGCTGCCTTGAAGATGGCATCCACCTGCTCCTGTGTGTAGGTCGCATACTCCGCCTGTGCCTTACGGATCTGGGCGAACTTCGCCATCAGCGCGTCAACGCTGTCAACGAAAATGTTCTCAGGAGTCTGATTTTCTTTGCTCATGTACTATCTCTCCTATTCATTAGGTTAGACCTCATCGAAAGCTGACGAGGAGGTCTGCGGAAGCATTCGGGGGGTGAATGCTTCGGTACGTCGTGACGAGCTGTTTGGCATATTTCAAAAGCTGCACTCGTCCATGTTTCTATTTTATCACATTGACAATTTTTTGTCAATAGGTTTCGGGAGGTTTTTGGTCTGGAATCCGCCCACGGTTTTTGTTATTTTTTTGTCAATTCTGCACAACAGGTCGGATTTTTCATGGATTAGCAGCCTGAAACTGTGCCGCTTTACAGTGGCTCCGGGTGGGATTCCCACGCTTCTGCTGGATCATATGCGTGTGCTGCGGATGAAAATTCGTCTTGCAGGTTGCGCCTGCTAACAGGAAATGCGTGGATCCAAAAAATCCCCCAGGGCACAGCAGCCCTGAGGGAATGGATCATTTATGCTTGGATTCGAGCGTACCTGTCCCGTGACCGGACACAGAGAGCCGGTTGAGGGCACGCTGGAGCTTGAGGTTGGCGCGTTCCAGACGGTCAGGCTCATCCTTGGCGGCTTCGATCTTGGCGAGTGCATCCTGACGGGAGCGTTCCGCCCAGTCGGGATCAATGTCCTCAGCCCATTCAGCCGCGGAGGACATGACAGTCGTCTTTTCATCCGAAACCTTGATGACACCCTCAGCCACAGCCGCGATGCGCTTGTCGCCGTTCTCCATCTTGACGGTGAGCGCACCGGTCTTGAGGATGGCAGCGTAGCGGGTATGACCGGCAAGAATGCCGACATCGCCCTCGGTGGTGCGGGCAATGACCTCCTGCACCTGTCCGTCGAACAGGATGCGGTCGGGTGTAACGATCATAAAGCGGAAGGTATTCATAGCAGACCTCCGGAATTATTCCTGCATGGACTTAGCCTTCTCGACAGCCTCGTCGATCGAGCCGACAAAGAGGAAGGCAGACTCAGGAAGGTCGTCGTGCTGACCTTCGATGATCTCCTTGAAGCCGCGGATGGTTTCCTTCAGCGGGACATACTTGCCCTGCATACCGGTGAACTGCTCCGCAACGGAGAACGGCTGGGAGAGGAAGCGCTGCACCTTACGGGCACGCTGAACGGTCTTCTTATCCTCCTCGGACAGCTCATCCATACCCATGATCGCGATGATATCCTGCAATTCGTTATAGCGCTGGAGGATGGACTGCACGGCACGGGCGGTCTCGTAATGCTCCTTGCCGACAACCTCGGGTGCGAGGATGCGGGAGGTGGATTCCAGCGGATCAACTGCCGGATAGATACCGAGAGAAGCGATATTACGCGACAGAACGGTCGTTGCATCGAGGTGCGCGAAGGTCGTTGCCGGTGCAGGGTCAGTCAGGTCATCCGCCGGAACGTAAACCGCCTGTACGGACGTGATCGAGCCCTTGTTGGTGGAGGTGATACGCTCCTGCAGAGCGCCCATTTCGGTCGCAAGTGTCGGCTGATAGCCAACGGCGGACGGCATACGTCCGAGCAGTGCGGAAACCTCCGAGCCAGCCTGCGTGAAACGGAAAATATTGTCGATGAACAGCAGCACGTCCTGACCTTCCTGATCGCGGAAGTACTCCGCCATCGTCAGACCGGACAGACCGACACGCATACGCGCTCCGGGGGGCTCGTTCATCTGACCGTACACGAGGACGGTCTTTTCGAGAACGCCGCTTTCCTTCATCTCGTTGTAGAGGTCGTTGCCCTCACGGGTACGCTCGCCAACGCCGGTGAAGACGGAAATACCGCCGTGCTGGTTGGCAACGTTGTTGATCAGCTCCTGGATGAGGACGGTCTTGCCGACACCTGCACCGCCGAACAGACCGATCTTACCGCCCTTGAGGTACGGTGCGATCAGGTCGATGACCTTGATGCCGGTCTCGAGGACTTCGTTCGAGCCGGTCTGCTCCTCATAGGAGGGAGCTTCGCGGTGGATCGCCCATCTTTCGGCAGTTTCGGGAGCAGGCTTCTCGTCGATGGCTTCGCCGAGCAGATTGAACATTCTGCCGAGCGTTTCCTGACCGACCGGAACAGAGATCGGGGCGCCGGTATCGACAGCATCCATACCGCGTACCAGACCATCCGTCGAGCCCATCGAGATGCAGCGGACGATGTCGTCACCGATATGCTGTGCGACCTCGATGACGAGCTTCTGCCCGTGGTTGTCGATAGTGATGGCATTCAGCAGCTTCGGCAGGCTGTCCTTCGGAAACCGGACATCGACTACCGCGCCGATGATCTGCACGATTTTACCAATATTCTGCATAGTTTATAGTCCTTTCAAAAAAGAGGAACTTGTGGTTATTATGAGGAATGAGAAAGTAGGAATGAGGAATTGCGGTGTCGGCGGCGGATCGCCGCTGATGCAAGCCTCCCAATGCCCCTTCGGGGCAAAGGTCGGCGGCGACCTATTTTATAAATGGTCGCTATTCCTCATTCTGTATCCTATCAGCTTACAGGTCGCTCCGGGTTTCACCCAGAAGCTATCCCTCTATGCTATTAAATCCGTCCCACGAAGTGGGACTCTTTCATTCCTCATTTCTCATTCCTAATTCCTAATTTTATTCCAGCGCATTCGCGCCGCCAACGATCTCGGTCAGCTCCTGCGTGATGGCGCCCTGACGGGCACGGTTGTACTGGAGCGAGAGCTTGTCGATCATGTCGGTCGCGTTGTCGGTCGCATTTTCCATCGCGGTGCGGCGAGCCGCCTGCTCGGACGCGAACGATTCCACGATCGCGCCGTAGATCAGACCTGCCACATACTGCGGAACAAGCTTGTCGAACACCGCCTCGGGGGAGGGTTCATATTCTACTGCACAGCGTCTGGGGCTGGTGCCCGGCATACGTGTCAGCGGAATGACGTTCATGCACTGTGCGACCTGCGAAATGGGCGACACATAGTTCGTGAACACCAGCTCGACATTCTGGAGCGATTCGTGACGCTTGTACGTCGAGATCACGAGATCCGCGATGTCCATGCCGAGGTAAATGCTGGCACGTTCTGCCACATGGTCGTAGCTGCGCAGGATCTTCACATCGCGGCGTGAGAAATAATCCACCGCCTTCTGACCGATCGGGATGACGATGGGGTTGCCGCCCTTCGCCCTGACCTCGTCGATGCGGGCCTGTGCGATCTTCAGCACGTTGGAATTGAAGCCGCCGGCAAGCCCTCTGTCACCTGCGATGACCACGAGCAGGACAGCGCCGTTTTCCACGCGCTTATGCACGAATACAGAATTAAAGTACGGATCTTCTGCCGCGATCTCCGCCATGAGCTTGTAGGTCTGCTCAAAGAACGGCTGTGCCGCCTCCGCACGATCCTTGGCGCGGCGGAATTTCGAGGAAGCCACGAGTTCCATCGCCTTGGTGATCTGCATGGTGCTTTCGACGGAATGGATCCGCCGCTTGATGTCCTTTAAGTTCGGCATGGCATCACACCTCAGCCGCGTACTGACTGCCGAATGCGATCAGTGCTTCCTGCAGTGCGGTCTCGTTCTCGGCGGTCAGATCCTTGGTATCGGTGATACTCTGGAGGATCTCCGGATGCTCATCCTGCATATAGGTGAACAGTTTTTCCTGATAATCCTGGATCTTTGCGACCGGGATGTTCTTGAGGTAATCCTTCGTCACGGCGTAAATGATGACGACCTGAAGCTCGACCGGAACAGGGGAATTTCTGTCCTGCTTGAGGACTTCCACGATGCGCTCGCCCATGGAAAGGCGGTTCTTGGTATCCTGATCGAGGTCAGAACCGAACTGGGAGAACGCCTGTAATTCTCTGTACTGGGAATAGGACAGTTTCAGCGAACCTGCGACCTTTTTCATCGCCTTGATCTGCGCGGCAGAACCAACACGGGATACCGAGATGCCGGGGTTGACCGCAGGGCGGACACCGGCATTGAACAGGTCGGTCTCCAGGAAGATCTGACCGTCGGTGATGGAGATGACGTTGGTCGGGATGTAAGCCGAAACGTCGCCGGCCTGTGTTTCGATGATCGGCAGGGCCGTCAGGGAACCGCCGCCGTAATTTTCGTTATAGGAGCAGGCTCTCTCCAGCAGACGGGAATGCAGGTAGAAAACATCACCCGGGAAGGCCTCACGTCCCGGCGGACGCTTCAGCAGCAGGGAGAGGGTACGGTAAGCGACTGCGTGTTTGGACAGGTCGTCGTAAACGCACAGCACATCCTTGCCCTGATCGAGGAAGTATTCGCCCATCGCGCAGCCGGAATACGGTGCGATGTACTGCAGGGGAGCCAGCTCGGAAGCCGTTGCGGATACGATGATGGTGTAGTCCATCGCGCCGGCTTTTTTGCGCGTTTCTGCGACCGTTGCAACGGTCGAGCGCTTCTGACCGATGGCAACGTAGATACAGATGATGTCCTTGCCCTTCTGGTTGATGATGGTATCGAGTGCGATCGCTGTCTTACCGGTCTGACGGTCGCCGATGATC
>JAFPXW010000245.1 GCA_017394565.1 Oscillospiraceae bacterium
CGTTCGTTTTGATCAGCTGGCAGTCGGCACCTACACCTACCGCGTGATCGCATCCAATGCAGCAAACAACGGCTACACCGTTGTCAACCAGACCTTCACGGTAAAGTGAGTTTCGGGCTGGACTGAATCGATAAGCCATCAGAAAACCCACTCTCGTTTTGGCGAGGGTGGGTTTTTGTGCGTCTATGGCAAAAAGAAAACGCCCTGCATTGCCGCAGGGCGCATAGGGATCAGGAATTTCCGTGCTTATTGTACATATTTACGCCGTCGCTGACAGAAAGCGTCACGACGACACCCAGACAGCAGATCGCCGAAACAGCGAGCAGCAAGCCATTGACGGCACCTGCACCGGATTTCTGGCTGAGCAGCGGAATACCGGGGAACAGCGACAGAACAAAGCCGATCGAGAAAAGCAGCTTCGTGATGCCCTTGAGCTGCTTGACAGGCAGTGCCAGCACCAGAGCGCTCACGCCCATGAAAACGCCGATGACCGGCGCAAACGATGTGACCTTTGACATCCAGCTTTCTGCGACCTCCGGCTTGTAGCCGAGTCCGAACAGACCGGCAAGGTAGATCGAGAAGCACGCCGCACCGATCACGCCGACAACTGTCAGAATGATGAGCGTAATGAAGCCCTGATGCGCCTTTTCGCGCTCGCGCTCCTCACGCAGTTCGTTCATGATACGGATGTTTTCCTTCTTCTTTTCCTCCGTCAGTTCCATTGGCGGCGGAACGTAACGCTGGGGTTTCTTGGATTCTTCCTTGATGCGCTCGAGTTCCTCGTCCTTGAAATTCGGGACGTATTCCTCGGTCTGCGGTGCTTCCTCCAGCTCGACCTCCGCCGCTTCCGGCAGGGCTTCCTCGATCTTGGGGCGCAGTGCATTCGGGATCATCGGCGCAGGGATGCCAAGCTGACCTGCACGCATTTCCACGACCTGCTGCTGCTTTTCCGCATCCAGTGTCATGAACGTCGCTTTCAGATTGTCGTCGAATTGCAGACGCTGGCAGAATTCCGCCACTTCGTCATACGCCGCCGGTTCATCACCGCCGAGCAGATCGTTCACATCGGCAGAAAGCTCCGGCTTGGCTTCCGGCTGTGCGTAGGAAGCCGACGGCTCGTCAAGCTGTACCTGTTCGTCAAGAACCGGCGCACCAAGCTTCTGCTCGTTCCAGGTCTGACCGGGATCATCGAGCAGGACTTCGCTGTCGAGAACGGGAGCGCCTTTCTTCTGCGCGTCGCCGTTCCAGACCTCCGGCTCGTCACCGAGCAGACCGGCAAGATCGGCTTCATCCAGAACCGGAGCACCCTTGCGCTCGTCCTCGCCTGTCCAGACCTCCGGTGTGTCGCCGAGAAGATTTTCGTTATCTGGCATAATATTCACCTCGATTTTGGTGGATCAAAACATACCTAAAGATACGGAGATAAGCCCCTCCCGGATTACCGGAAGCAGGCATCTCCTGATTTTTCGCATTATAATAGGAAGCTGATTTCTTTCATTCCAAAAGAAATCAGAACCTCCCCAGCCGTGCGAATCAGCACGGCGAACCCAGAGCCGATCAGCTTTTGCCGCTTGCCCAGAGGGCAAAGGCAATTGCGGTCATCGGAGAACCAGACTCCCCCTCACCGCAAACTCGCCAGCGCTGGCTCAGCGCTCGATCTGCTGGTCGCGGTCGGGGCCGACGCCTACCATAACGACCTTGCACTCGCAGAGTTCTTCCAGGCGCTCGATGTACTTGCGGCAGGTCTCCGGCAGATCCTCGAACTTGCGGCAAGCCGTGATGTCATCATCAAAGCCCGGGAATTCCTCATAGATCGGGGCGCACTCTGCCAGTTCCTCCAGAGAGGACGGGAAATCGTGCAGCTTGGTGCCGTCGGGCTTCACATAACCGGTGCAGATCTTCAGATCGCCGATGCCAGAGAGGGTGTCAAGCTTGTTGATCGCCAGACCATCCAGACCATTGACGCGAACGGAATGACGCACGATCACAGCATCGAACCAACCGGTTCTTCTCGGTCTGCCGGTAGTCGTACCGAACTCGCCGCCCTTGTTGCGGATGGTGTCGCCGGTCTCGTCGAACAGCTCTGTCGGGAACGGGCCCTTGCCGACACGGGTGGTGTAAGCCTTTGCCACGCCGATGATGTTGTCGATCATCTTCGGGCCAACGCCGGTGCCGACGCAAACGCCGCCGGACAGCGGATGGGAGCTGGTCACAAACGGATAAGTACCGAAATCAATGTCCAGCAGGGTAGCCTGCGCACCCTCGAACAGAATGGTCTTGCCAGCCTTGTAAGCCTCGTAGGTGAGGACAGAAACATCCGCAACATAGGGCTTCAGACGCTCGCCGTAAGCCTTGTACTCAGCGATGACAGCATCGAGATCGTGCGCCTCGCCGCCGTAAACTGCGGTGATGATCTTATTCTTCAGCTCACCGGTGGAACGAGCCTTCTGCTCGAACAGAACCGGATCAATGAGATCGCAGACACGGATACCGCAGCGCTCGTACTTGTCCATATAAGTCGGGCCGATGCCGCGCTTGGTGGTGCCGATGTCATTGCCGCCGCGGAATGCTTCGGACAGACCGTCGAGGGTGATGTGCCACGGCATAACAACGTGTGCGCGGGGATCGATCTTGAGATTCTTGGTAGAAATGCCGCGGCGCTCCATCTCGTCGATCTCACCGATGAAATCCTTCGGGTCGAGAACGACACCAGCGCCGACCAGACACATCGTATTCGGGTAAAGAATACCGGACGGAATGAGGTGCAGCTTGTAGGTCTGACCGCCGCTGACAACGGTGTGACCGGCATTATTGCCGCCCTGAGAACGAACAACGACCTCGGCACGGGAAGCTAAGATGTCGATGACCTTACCCTTGCCCTCATCGCCCCACTGGGTACCGATAACGATATTTGCAGGCATGAAAATTCCTCTTTTCTTCTGAATCATTGGCTTTGTTTCACACTTTACCAAAGTGAGAAACACATACACATTTATTATAGCAGAAAACGATACGGATTGCAAGGGGTTTTTTGAATTTTTCCAAAAAAATCCGCTTCAAAGGGTGACACCGATCCCCACGCAGAAAGTTTGCCCCTGCGTGTCACACACAGGGGCATTGCGCCGCGAGATCAGAATTTGCGGGGAGTCCCCGCTGGCATGATTCTTCCAATGCGCCTTACGGCGCAAAGGTCGAATGAGTTCTGTACTAAATCAGAATTTATCCTTGTTTTCGTTTGCTACTCGACATTATTTTATTTGTGGTGCAGCGACTGAAAAAGTAAAAATACAGAAAGAAGACACCCAGCCAACGTCAGTGTTAGTTCCGTAATGAAAATAATACGGAATATAGCAGACTTTTGCTTTGCAGCCATCACAAATCCGATGATTTCCGGGAGCAGACATATAAAAGGCAGAAAAAAAGACACATAAACTGCTAAAACGCCGATCAAGTTCCATCCGGACATTACCCAACTTCCATGACTGTACTGCATTCCCGTAAATGTAAATACTATTTCTAAAATCAACAGAATAACAGGAATCAAACACAAAAACAATAGCTTTTTTCGAGCCATAAAAGAATTCCTCCGTCTTAATAATCATCATTCTCTTTTTAAATTCCGATTTGTCTTTGAATTAATTATAGCACAGCATCCCCTCACTGTCAATCAAAAGCGCCATAGTACCTCTGAACGCATATCAGAAATACTATGGCGCAAAACGGCTGTTTTTTGATGTGATTTACTTAGAAGCGTTC
>JAFPXW010000246.1 GCA_017394565.1 Oscillospiraceae bacterium
AGCTGTTTCCGACGTTTGTTCTATTATTGTTAACAAATATAACAAAGTAATTTTACGACTTTTTGACTTGCCTTTTTGCCATGAATATGCTATAATAAATGAAGTAATGAATTCTGATCGGTCAGAAAGGAGGAACAGACGTTGCTCAGCGGTATCAGTAAGCTTGATCTGAAGCGCATCAACCGGATGCAGGTGCTTCGTACAGTCTGGGAAGCAGGCCCCATCTCGCGTGTGGATCTTTCGCAGATGCTCCAGATCACCCGTGCGTCCATCACACAGATCACCAATGCCATGATCGCGGAGGGACTGCTCACCGAGATCGGGGAAGCGCCCTATCAGAGCCAGCAGGACAACAAGCTCCCGAAAGGCCGCCGCAAGATCTTACTCGACATCAATGCCAACTATAAATTCGTCCTCGGCGCTGTCATCAGCGAGCAGGAGATCACAGTCGGGCTGTGTACCATGCACATGGAGATCCTCGACAAGGTGAGTATGCCCTGCACGGATCACACCAGCCGCAAGGAGATCCAGCAGTTTATCATCAACGGCGCTGAGCTGATGATGAATAATTCCTGCCTGACACGCGAAAATGTTCTCGGTCTGGGCGTCGGCGTCATGCCGATCATGATCGGACGGATGCGCGTTTACTATAAGGACGGTACGCTCGATTTCAGCGATCTGGCGCGCTCGCTGTCCGTTCCGCAGATGCCGCCGGTGTTCTGCGGCAATGCAGTCTGGCTGCTGTCACTGGCCAATGCAGACCTCCAGCGCGACGGGATCCCGGCGCAGAATCAGGTCTATCTGCATCTGGGCAGTCACATCCATATCGCCGTCCTCCGTCCGGAGAAAAACGAGAGCGATTACCTGACCTACAGCTATCTCACGGAGCGCGTGATCGTGCGTCCGGGCGGCAGACAGCAGGACGGGTATCCGGCAGGCTCGGTGCGTGCGCAGCTCTCGATCCAGGCGATGCAGGCGCGTATCGCGGAGGTCTACTCGAAGGAACGCACACCGTTCCTGTATTCCGCGACAGACGGCTACATCGAACACGTCACCCTCGAACAGATGTATCAGGCGGTCTCTGCCGGCGATGCACGCTGCGAGGAAGTGGTGCGCGAAATTATGCAGGACTGGAGCGTGCTGCTGCACAATCTGGTCTGCTGTTTCCAGTCGCAGCAGGTGGTGCTGCACCGGTTCGGGCTGAGCGAGCGCGGTTTTTCGCAGTTCAAGGCATATGTGAAGGAATTCGCAGGCGATGACATTGCAGACCGCATCGTTTGCAGCAGCGTGGAGGACAAGACGGATTTCTTAGCCGGATGTTCGCTCGTGCTGCTCAAGAATTTCTACCTCTGCGGCGGTGTGCCGGAGAAGGAAACGCCCGGCGGACTCCGGCCGAGAGGCCATTCCAGATAAGGGATCCCCTAATTTCATATGTGAGCAATGAGGCTCTTTCCACCCTGCTTCTCTGGCAGGGCGGAGAGAGCCTTACTCTTTTTATAGCGAAAATTCGCAAAATTTCAAGGAGGAACTATCATGGAAGATCATCGTACCAAGTATGTATTCGTCACCGGCGGCGTGGTGTCGGGACTGGGCAAGGGCATTACCGCGGCATCGCTGGGCAGACTGCTGAAGGCACGCGGCTACAAGGTCACGGTCCTGAAGCTGGATCCTTATATCAATGTCGATCCGGGAACGATGTCGCCCTACCAGCACGGTGAGGTGTTCGTGACGGAGGACGGCGGCGAGACCGACCTCGACCTCGGACATTATGAGCGATTCATCGACGAAAACCTCTCGGTCAACAACAATGCCACCACCGGCAAGATCTACTGGTCGGTGCTGAATAAGGAGCGCCGCGGCGACTACCTCGGCGGCACGGTACAGGTCATTCCGCACATCACCAACGAGATCAAGGATCGCATCTACCGCGTGGGCAAAAGCTCCAGTGCGGATGTGGTCCTCACGGAGATCGGCGGCACGGTCGGCGACATCGAAAGCACGCCGTTTCTGGAGGCCATCCGCCAGTTTGTCGGCGAGGTGGGACGCGAGAATGCGATGTACATCCATGTGACGCTCCTGCCGTTCATTGCAGGCTCGAACGAGCTCAAATCCAAGCCGACTCAGCATTCCGTCAAGGAGCTGCTGTCCATCGGCATCCAGCCGAACATCATCGTCTGCCGCACAGAGCAGGAGATCCCGGACGAGGTGGCGCAGAAGATCGCGCTGTTCTGCAATGTCCGCCGTGCCGACATCATCCAGAACATGACCGCACCCTCACTCTATGAAGTGCCGATGATGCTCGAAAAAGAGGGCCTCGCCAAGGAAGTCTGCTACCACCTCGGACTCATCAACCGCGGGCCGGATCTCGCGGACTGGATCGCCATGACAGAGCGCCAGAACCGCGCGGAAAAGACCGTGACCATTGCGCTCGTCGGGAAGTACGTCAGCCTCCAGGATGCGTATCTGTCGGTCGCAGAAGCCCTGCGGCACGGCGGCATCGTCAATGACGTGCGCGTGGAGATCGAGTGGCTGGATTCGGAGAAGATCACGCCCGAAACAGCGCCGGAAATGCTCGGCAACTGTCACGGCATCATCGTCCCCGGCGGCTTCGGCGACCGCGGCATCGAGGGCATGATCGAAGCCATCCGTTACGGACGCGAGAACCGCATTCCCGTGTTCGGCATCTGCCTCGGAATGCAGATGATGGTGATTGAGACCGCACGGCATCTGGCAGGTCTGGAGGATGCGAATTCCTCGGAATTCACTCCCGACGGCAAGCACAATGTCATCGACATCATGGACGAACAGAAGGACGTGACCGAAAAGGGCGGCACGATGCGGCTGGGACTCTATCCGTGCCGGCTGGTGCAGGGGACGAGGACGGCACAGATTTACGGCGAGGAGCTGATCTACGAGCGTCACCGTCATCGCTGGGAGTACAACAACGCCTATCGCAAGATCCTCACGGAAGCTGGTCTGACGATCGCCGGTCTGTCGCCGGATGAAAAGCTGGTGGAGATCGTCGAACGCGCGGATCATCCGTGGTTTGTGGGTGCGCAGTTCCATCCGGAATTCAAGTCCCGTCCGAATCGTCCGCAGAAGCTGTTTGCGGATTTCATCCGTGCGGCGGCAAAGCAGATGGAGAATGCGGATTAAAGTAAAAACAATTCCGCGGCAGGGTAACTATTTCCTCTGCCGCGGATATTTTTGATTATTTTTACTTTCAGATGTCAAGAAAAAACACAAATACCCTCCGGGGTAGGGAGGGCACTTGTGCATGATATAGGGATTATTGGGGATTTATAATAACGTTGGGGTAAAAACGTTATTAACTTAAATTGCGAGTCTATAAAGACTACAATTGTATTATATCTATAATATGTGTTTACCGTGTGATAAAAATATGAACTTTCTGTTAATCTTGATGCTGGCTTTTTTGCTTGCCTGATGTTGTTATTTTCTTGATCTCGAACCAGAAGACCGAACCCTCGCCCAGCTTGGAGCGCACGCCGAAATTACAGCCGTGCATC
>JAFPXW010000247.1 GCA_017394565.1 Oscillospiraceae bacterium
AGGCAGCAGGCCGCGGCGTTCACACCGATCAGCACGCAGCAACCCTCACCAAGGGTGATCTGGGTATCTTCCACGGCATGAAGTCCATCTTCCTCCAGAACGACGAAGGTCAGATCGCACCGGTTTATTCGATCTCCGCAGGTCTGGATTACCCCGGCATCGGCCCGGAGCACGCTTACCTCAACAGCATCGGCAGAGCAGACTATGTTGCTGTGACCGACGAGGAGGCTGTTCAGGCGTTCGAGTACCTCTCGAAGGTAGAGGGCATCATCCCGGCCATCGAGTCTTCTCACGCCGTGGCTGCAGCCCGCAAGATCGCACCGACCATGAAGCCCGACGAGATCATGATCATCAACCTCTCCGGCAGAGGAGATAAGGACGTTCAGCAGATCGCAAGATATAGAGGAGTGAATTTAAATGCCTAACAGAATTGACGCGAAGTTCGCAGATTTGAAAGCAAAGGGCAGAAAAGCCCTCATTACCTATATTGTTTCCGGTGACGGCGGCTATGACCTGACCGAGCAGGCTGTCCTGGAGATGGAACAGAACGGCGTGGATATCGTTGAGATCGGCGTTCCGTTCTCGGATCCGATCGCGGAGGGCGAGGTCATTCAGGAGGCATCCCTGCGCTCCCTGCGTGACAACCACACCACCCTCGAGGGCACCTTTGCTCTCGTAGAGCGCCTGCGCAAAAAGACCGATATGCCGCTGCTTCTGATGCTGTATGCAAACACCATCTTCCGCAGCGGAACCGACAAGTTCTTTGCGAAGTGCAAGGAGGTCGGCGTGGACGGCGTGATCGTTCCGGATCTGCCGTTCGAGGAGCATGACGAATTCGATGGCGCCGCACACGCAAACGGCATCTACAACATCAGCCTCGTGACTCCGGCAAGCCACGGCAGAATCGCAAAGATCGCATCCAAGGCCGAGGGTTTCCTCTACTGTGTATCTTCCACCGGTGTGACCGGTATGCGCGATCAGTTCGACACCAAGTTCGACGCATTCTTCGACGAGATCAAGGCTTCCGCAACCGTTCCGTACTGCGTAGGCTTTGGCATCCGTGACGGCGAAATGGCTAAGAAGATGGCTTCCTACTGCGACGGCGCGATCGTCGGCAGTGCCATTGTCAATCAGGTTGCTGCACCCGGCAAGGATGCTGTTCCGTTCATCGCTGAGAAGGTGAAGGAGCTTCGCAGCGGACTCGATTCCTGACGAAATATACCAAAAAAGGAGAGCCGTGATCGGCTCTCCTTTTTTATAGCTTGTATTACTTGGGAAGTCGGCTTATTTGCGGAATTTGTCGATCTTGTCGTCGAACTTTTCGCGGTACTCGCCGACCTTTTCGGAGACCTGCTCACGGTACTCCACGACCTTCTCGCTGACGTGCTCACGGTAAGCGCCGACCTTCTCCGTCACCTGATCGCGGTATTCGGACAGCTGCTCCTTATGCTCGATGTGACGCTCATTGAGCGTGTGATTCTTGCGGAGGATCGCCGCCTGCATGGCTTTCAGACGAACCATGATCGGCTTCGGGACGCGGCGCTGGATCGCGTGCGAAATGCTGCGGAATTCGCGGTTCAGCATTGCGTGATAGCGAATGTAGAAGCGATACAGCTTACGGCTCTTGCGCGAGAATGCCACGCCCGACAGGATCGTATCGCCAGCCAGCACGAGCGCCAGCAGGATCGCGGTGATGGTCACGATTCGCGGATCGACACGGTCGAGCAGGGATACGAAGATCGGTTCTGCAAAACGGCTGACTACGGTCGTTGCAATGCCGAAGAACATGAAGCCCAGCAGGCAGATGCGGCCCTTGTAATTGAACGGCATACCGGAGTAATCCCATAGCTTCACATGGAAGCCGTCCTCCAGGATGGTGGCACAGACGTACTCACAGACGATACACAGGCACGCAGATGCGAAGAATTGCACCGCAGGATGCGGAATATGGTGCGCCATGATGATTCCCAGCACTGCACCGCCGCCGTAAACCGGACAATACGGTCCGAGCAGGGAACCACGGTTCAGGAAATGTCCCGATTCCCAGAGGGAAATGATGGTCGTTTCGAGCAGCCAGCCGCCAAAGCTGTAGAGCATGAAGCTCAGGAACAGATAATCCAGCGGCATACCGGAAACGGTTTCAAAAAAAGCATTTACATTGATATTCATAATCTGACACGCTCCTTTCTGGCAACCTCAAGCAGCGTGCAGATCTTGTCGGCAAGAACCACGATCCAGCCCTCACGGCAGGTCGGCGGTACGACTGTCAGCGGCCACATATGGCGCTTGATGATCTGGATCTCCTTCGCGGTCAGCTTGTAATCCCGCGCTGCATTGCGTGCAGCAAACGTCGGATGACCGAAAGCGTGCTTGAAATTGAAGGGCGGTCCGTCATGCCAGTCATACAGGAAATAATCATGCAGGAGTGCAGCGCGGATCAATTCGTCCCAGCTGACATCCAGCTTCAGCTTCACGCACAGCAGACAGCTGATGTACGCAACGTGGACACAGTGCTGAAACACACTCATGTCCGAGTGCTGGATATACTCCTTCGTCTTCGCAAGATTGCCCTCCGCCAGCAGCAGCTTTGCCTGATGCTCGATGGCGCGGACGATCTCCTGTTTATTATAGCTGACACCGGAACGCAGGAAGCAGGCGGCCTTTGCCGCGGCATTCACAGTGGCTTTCATAGTTTAACTCCTTGCTCCATAGCGGCAGGTCGTGCCTGCACGGTTCACACCTGTTCGTAACCATACGAAATCGTATACGAAAGTTGACATTCTCCCTTACAAGTATTATAATATAGAAGTCCGTAAAAATCAATAGGGATTTTGCACAAATTTGTTGGAAATGCCCCGTTGATCGGTGCGGAATCAGTCTATCACGGTATATTTTGTTCAAAAATATACAGAAAGGAAATGAATATGCGTGAGCAACTTGTGATTTTTGATCTGGACGGCACGATCCTGGACACCCTGGAGGATCTGTATCTGTCCGTGAACCATACTCTCCGGAAGAATGCGCTTCCCGAACGGACGATGGAGGAGGTGCGCTGCTTTGTCGGCAACGGTATCCGAAAGCTCATCGAACGCGCTGTTCCGGAGGGCAGCGGAGAGGCGCTGATCGACCAGGTTCATGCTGATTTTACGGCATATTACGAGGTACACTGCGCCGACCACACCAAGCCCTATGAGGGAATCCCGGAGCTGATCCGGTCGCTGCGGGCTGCGGGCCTGAAAACCGCTGTTG
>JAFPXW010000248.1 GCA_017394565.1 Oscillospiraceae bacterium
CAGCGAACGTAAGAAATCGACCGTGTTCTGCCACATGATGTCGTACCACTTCGGGGACTCCTCCGGCTTGCAGACAACGATCATTTCCTGCTTCTCGAACTGGTGGATGCGGTAAACACCGCGCTCCTCGATGCCGTGTGCGCCGACTTCCTTACGAAAGCACGGAGAATAGCTCGTCAGCGTCTGCGGCAGGCTGTCCTCCGGCAGGATCGTGTCGATGAACTTGCCGATCATCGAATGCTCGGACGTGCCGATCAGGTAGAGATCCTCGCCCTCGATCTTGTACATCATGTTCTCCATCTCCGCGAAGCTCATAACGCCCGTCACGACGTTGGAACGGATCATGAACGGCGGAATATAGTAAGTGAATCCGCGGTCGATCATGAAGTCACGCGCGTAGCTCAGAACAGCCGAGTGGAGACGTGCCACGTCGCCGCACAGGTAATAGAAGCCCTTGCCGGTGGTTCTGCCGGCAGCTTCCTTGTCGATGCCGGCGAGGTTCTTCATGATGTCCTCGTGGTGCGGCACCTCGAAATCCGGTACAAACGGATCGCCAAAGCGCTCAATTTCGACATTCTCGCTGTCGTCCTTACCGATCGGAACGGACGGATCAATGATATTCGGGATCACCAGCATGATCTCGCGAACCTTGGCTTCGAGTTCAGCCTCGCTCTTGCCGAGGGCTTCCATCTCTGCGTCCAGCTTTGCCTGCTCTGCGGCAAGGCGTACCTTGCCCTCCTCGCCGTTGGCCACCTCGCCGTCTGCGATCCACTTGCCGATCTGCTTGCCGAGCGCCTTTCTCTGCGCACGGAGCGCGTCGCCCTTCTGCTTTGCCTCACGGGACTGCTTGTCCAGTTCGATGACCTGATCTACCAGCGGCAGCTTGTCATCCTGAAACTTCTTCTTGATGTTCTCCTTGACTACGTCCGGATTGGTGCGTAAAAATTTAATATCCAGCATGGTTTTTCTTCCTTTCAGTGTTTCATGTGAAACATATTTGCTCGTTAATCCTCCGGCGACAGCAGGTGTGCCAGTTCGCGGAGGTCGTCGTCGTCATAGAATTCCAGCGTCAGTGTGCCCTTGTTCTTGCCGTACTTGACCTGCACCTTGCGGCCGAGGCGGTCGTGGAGGGACTGCTCGACTTCGCGGTGATAGACCTGCATCCGCGGCGATGCCGTTTCTGCCTGTTCTGCGGCAATATCCGCTGCCTGCGCCATTTTTTCAAGCTGGCGGACTGTCAGAAGTCCAGCCGCCGCCTTTTGTGCGGCTTCGATCATCTGCGCCTCATCCGAGAACGCCAGCAGCGCACGCGCATGACCTGCCGAGAGTGTGCCTTCGATCAGGAGATCCTGGATTTCCTCCGGCAGACGCAGCAGGCGGATCGCATTTGCGACGGAACTTCGCGATTTCCCGACAGTTTTCGCAATGTCCTCCTGCTTCATATCAAAGTCGTCCTGCAATCTGCGATAGCCGAGGGCTTCTTCGATGGGGTTGAGGTTTTCACGCTGCAAATTCTCGATCAGTGCGATCTGCGCCGTTTCGAGGTCGCTAAGCTCACGGATGACAACAGGAATCTCATCCAGCCCCAGCATCCGCGCCGCACGCCATCTGCGCTCGCCGGCAACGATCTGATAACCGCCAGCCGGCAGCGGACGCACCAGCAGCGGCTGCAGAACGCCATGCTCACGGATGGAATCTGCCAGTGCAGAAATGGCTGTTTCATCGAAATTCTTACGCGGCTGTGCGCGGTTCGGTTCAATTTCCGACAGTCGGACAGCTTTCTTGACCTGCACCTCGGAGGCATTTTCCTCGAAAAGCGAATCCAGACCGCCGCCCAGTCCACCGATTGCCATAGTATCAATCCTTTCTGCGCAGAGGTCAGGTCATCGCCCGACGCATACGCCATTTTGTTTTGTTGTCAAATTCCTCGCCAAGCACTTCCTTGCCGAGCAGCTCATAGAACAGCGCACCCTTGGAAGCCTTGTCGTAATACATGACCGGCTTGCCGTAGCTGGGTGCTTCGGAAAGGCGGACATTTCGCGGAATTTTCGTCTGAAAGATCTTTTCCGGGAAATACTTCTCGACCTCCTCCACGACCTGACGCGACACATTCAGACGATTGTCGTACATCGTAAAGAGGATGCCGCAGATCTCCAGCGACGGGTTATAGTTCGACCGCACCAGTCGCAGCGTGTGCATCAGCTGCGTCAGACCTTCGAGTGCGTAGTACTCTGCCAGCATCGGGATCAACACCTCATCGCTCGCGGTCAGACCGTTGAGCGTGAGCATACCGAGCGCCGGCGGGCAGTCGATGAGGATGTAGTCGTACTGCTCCTTGACGGACAGCACCTGTGCCTTGAGCCGGCGGAAGCGATCCTCCATCTGCACGAGCTCGACCTCCGCACCTGCGAGGTCAGCCGTTGCAGGCACGACGGAAACGTTCTCGAACTCCGTCACGATGATGGCTTCCTCCATTTTTGCCTTGCCGATCAGAATGTCATAGGCTGTCACTGACAGACCTTTTTTCTTGATACCGAAACCGGTCGTCGCGTTGCCCTGCGCATCCGTGTCGATGCAGAGGACTTTTTTGCCGCGCGAACCGAGGTAAGCCGCCAGATTTACGACGGTGGTTGATTTTCCCACGCCGCCCTTCTGGTTTGCTACCGCGATGACTTTTCCCATGCAGCCGCCCCTTTCTCTTGGTTGATCGGGCTCTCGCCCATACATATTCATTATATCATGTTTGGGGTGGTTTGTAAAGCGTTTTTGGAAATTTTGCACGGAAATCAATTTTGGGGTTTCTGTTAAGAGAACAGGCGCATTTCTTTCCCCCCTCCCCCAACCCCCTGCTCTGCATAAGCGATCAGCTGCGCTCGTTCCTCGCTGGCTGCCTGCTTATCCCCGAGGAGGGGGCATTTTTGCAGGGGGCTGCGCCCCCTGCACCCGCAAAATTAATAAAATGGGGACGAATCATTTTAAAAATGATTTCCGTGGAAATTTTGAAAAAATTCAAGGGGTGTTTCATGTGAAACGTCTGGGAAATGGTCGGAAACTGGCAGGGGGATTCTTGCAGGGAGCCGTGCCCCCTGCACCCTGACCAGTATCGAGGCTCTATTTTTTTCCCTCCAGCGGGATCCGGATCCGGTACTCGATATAATCCTCGAACTGCATCTTCTGCGATGCCGCCGGGATCCCGGCCGCTTGCATCGTTTCCACGGCGCGTGAGATCGCATTCGTGAACAGCCGCACGTCCTTAAAAAGTGCCGAGCGTCGGCGAAGATTGTCCTGTTCGCGCGATTTCCCAATCATTTCGTCGATCATGAGTTCTGATTTCTCGACATTCAGTCCCAGGCGGATGATCTTATCGAGCGCCTCCAGCCGATCCTGCACGCTCCCCAACCGCAGCAGCGCCCTTGCGTGGCGCTCAGTCAGGTGATATTTCAGGATGCGGTCGCGTTCCTCCTCCGTCAGCCGCAAGAGCCGGAGTTTGTTGGCGACCGTACTCTGCGCACGCCCAAGCTGCATTGCCGCGTCCTCCTGCGTCATGCCGTAGCAGGTGATGAGCCGTTCGAGCGCGGCGGCTTCCTCGAAGCAATTCAAGTCCGCACGCTGGATGTTCTCGACG
>JAFPXW010000249.1 GCA_017394565.1 Oscillospiraceae bacterium
GAGGACATCTTCCACAGCTACATCGCCGGCATGGATACCTTCGCACTCGGTCTGCGCATTGCGGACAAGATGATCTCCGACGGCAGACTCGACAAGTTTGTCGAGAACCGCTACGCAAGCTGGAACACCGGCATCGGCAAGGACATCATCGACGGCAAGGTCTCCCTCGCTGACCTCGAGAAGTACGCACTGGAGAAGGGCGAAGTCACCGCTTCCCTCACCTCCGGCGGTCAGGAAAAGCTGGAGAGCATCCTGAACAACATTATGTTCAATCTGTAATGCATCAAAAAAATCCCCTCACTTTGCAAAAAAGTGAGGGGATTTTTGGTTATTCCAGCTCCAGCGGATCAAGTCCCAGTGCTTCCAGCGCCCGGTTGATGCCGTCTGTGTAGAGTGCCTTTGCATCCTCTGCCGTACCGATGATCGGCTCGCAGATCTGATGGCCGGCACTGTCGACGAAAATCGTCGTCGGCGTGTACATGACATAGGACAGCATTTTTTCGAGGTCGCCGTCCCACTCCACGATCGTATCACCGATAAAGCACGCATCATCGAGGATTTTCTTCGCCGTTTCCGGTTCATACTGCCCGTCCAGACACCACGTCATGAACTGCACATTGTCCGGCAGCGCCGCCGTCAGTTCCGCAATTTCGGGCATTTCCGCGATACAGGGCGGACAGGTCGTAGACCAGATATTGATGACGGTCACATCCGCCAGGCTGAGATTATCCTGCGTCAGCTCCGTGCCGTCCAGCGTCTTGGCGGTGAAGGCTTGCAGCGGAGGAAAACTGTTTTCGAGCGTCGGTGCAGTCGGATTTGTATTGTCATCCGCATCGGCGCTTTCCGTGGGCGCAGCGTTTTCGGCAGTCGTTTCTGCCGGAGTATTCCCGGCGGCCGCCGTGGTTTCCAGCACCGTCGTTTCCGTGGGCGCTGTCATCGGCTTGCTGCCGCATCCGGCCAGCAGCAGCGTGCAAAGCATCAGGATCCCGGTCATGCGCTTCATGTTCATTCCTCCATTTCAGAGATACAGCACTGCCCCCTTCGCCAGCGGCAAAGAGGGCAATCACCTTCAAATCGGGATGACAGGACTCGAACCTGCGGCATCTTGGTCCCAAACCAAGCACTCTACCAAACTGAGCTACATCCCGGAATGTGCCTGACAAGACTCGAACTTGCGCTCTGAGGAGTCGGAGTCCTCTGTTTTATCCAACTAAACTACAGGCACATCAGTCGGCATCCAAAGACACCTTATTTATTATACCAGAAAACGCCGTTCTTTGCAAGAGTTTATTTTCAAATATTTTATGAACAATTTGTTGCTATTTGATGAAATGCGCTGCAAGCCACACCCATCCGCGTACACCGTTCCCGGCAAGGAGAAAGCTCCCGATGCACAGGGCTTCCTGCGGCACCGGCCAATGCAGCTGCACGGTATTTGTCAGCAGTGTCAGCTCCGCTGTATCGCCGGAAACGCGCAGGCTTGCCGGCTGGATCTGGTCGGCGTGTGTGTGGTTGTAGCCGGTGCTGCAAACGTGCAGCCCTGCCCAGAGCGTACCGCTGAGCAGGAGATGCACGGCAAGTCCCATGCAGATCATGCGAAATTTCCGGTTCACGGTCAGTCCTCCAGTCTGATGAGTGTGCGTGACAGCGATTTTCCGATGAGCTCGCCGGAATACACGACCTGCTCGAGCGTATTGCCGTGCGTCCCGACCTCGATGAGAAGGCTGCCGGTCGTCATGTCCTGATTGTAGTGACGATAATCGAACAAAATCGGCCGTGTCAAACCCTCATAATCGCTCTCCATCTGCTGCTGGAGCATACACGCAAAGCGGAAATTCTTCATATAGTCCGGCATCCCCATCGTCCCGTCATCGCAGCCGGAGATGATCATGACCTGAGCCGCCTTCTTCCCGTCGATGCGGACGGTCGGCTGCTTGATGACGCCGTTTCCGCCGATGGCATCACGGTGAATGTCCAGCACGACCTTGATCGACGGGTGGGCATCGAGGATCGCCTGCACCGTCCGGCGGCTTCGCTCGTAGGAACCGGTGTACGACGGATAATCGTGGATCGTCGTGTCGTGGATGACACCGATCCCGGCGTTTTCGAGCTGTTCCGCGATGGCATCCCCCACGCGGCAGATATTGAGCGCCGGATCGGTCGTGCGGTAGTTGAAATTCGCGTCATATGCGTCACGCTCATATGGCTCAAAGCACTCTGTCGTGTGCGTATGCATGATGAGCACCTGCGGCACGGTCGTTCTGGCGATGGTAAAATCCGGTTTGTGCAGACTTTCGTCATATAATTCCTCATTTGCGTGTGAGGTCTCGTTCCGAACCTGCCCGCACGTCCGCAGGTCGAAATACTGCGTGCCGCTGTATCTGCCATAGCTCATTTTCTCGACCGTTCCGCCGGTCAGATCCCATTTTGTCGGGTAAGGCTTCGGACCTGCATCCGGACTCGGTGTGATGATCTCGCCTTCCGACGGGAAAAACACCTCGGTCGATTCTGTTTCCTCCGTGAAATCCTCGCCAAAACCGCTGGACAGGAATAATTCCGGCGTCACGCCGACTGCCGTCGCCTCCTCATGTATGACGGCGCCTGCTGCCTGCGTCAGCACCGGAAGATAGTGCGTCATGAAGCCGCCTGCCGCCATCAGAAGCACCGCCGACAATACCCTGCACTTCCTTGCCATATTCGCACCTCCCAAGTTTTTCTGATACTATCGTATGCAGGCAAGTCCGGACTTATGCAAAATTTCACGGACAAGCAAAAATCCCTCCCGTTTCGCATAGAATCGAAACACCAAAGGGAGGGATTTTCGTATGTATCACTGCATTTCACAGCGAAAAACAGGATTTTTTCTGGCGTTGACGGCAGTCGCGGCGGCACTCTGGATCGTTCTGACGACCGTCACCCAGGCGCTTGCCGCACCGGAAACGCCGCCGGAGGGGATCGCGCTTCCGGTCGTGATGTACCACAGCATCTGCCCGACTACGAATGACTACCAGCTGCCGGCTTCTGCGCTGGAGGAGGATCTGCGATATCTCAAGGCGCACGGCTACGAAAGCGTTTCGGTGCAGCAGCTGCTTGCCTATACGAAGGGCAAGGGCGAACTGCCGGAAAAGCCCATCCTGCTGACATTTGACGATGGCTTCTATAATAATCTGTCGGACGCGCTGCCGCTGCTGGAACAGTATGATATGCAGGCGGTGGTGTCCGTCGTCGGGCGCTACACGGATGAGATCGCGCCGGCGGATCCGGAGGTGCCGGCGTATTCCTACCTGACATGGGACAATGTCCGGCAATTGCAGGCTTCCGGGCGCGTCGAGATCGGCAGTCACACCTACGACCTGCACAGCAACACGCAGCGAGCCGGTTGTTCGATCATTCTCGGCGAGGATCCTGCCGCTTATTCTGCGATGCTTCGCGAGGATCTGACTCACCTGCAAACATCTGCCTACAACGAAACCGGAACCTCCCCCGACGTGTTCGCCTATCCGTATGGCTTCATTTGTCGGGAAAGTGTTCCGGTTCTGAAGGAACTTGGGTTCGTGTGTACGCTCACCTGCCGCGAGGAAATCAACGGTATCACGCGCGATCCGTCCTGTCTGTACGGTCTGGGACGGTTCCACCGCAGTCCGAAATACTCAACGGAGGAATTTTTCGCGAAAATGCTGGGAAATCAAACACCATAAAATTCATACCGCGCCGGATCATAGGTCGGCGGCACTTCCTCGCTCAGTGGGATCACGCGGTCAGGAGCATCGATATACGCCTTCATAATGAAGCGGCTCATGTTTGTGATGTCCGGACGAAGGATCGCGTTTTCGGGCTTCAGGAGCAGTACCTCGCTGTTTTCATGCCCATCGGAACGCGGCTCGCCGCTGACATACTCCATCCTGATGACGAGGATCCACTGACCGCCCTTGCATCTGGCCGCGAATACACCGCGCGATTTCGCGGTCACGCCGGTTTCCTCCAACAATTCACGCTCGGCGGCATGGGACGGAAGCTCGCCCTCCTGCAAATACCCGCCGGGAATGAGGATCCTGCCGTTCGCCACGCCATAAGTATGACGCACGAACAGCAGCCGTCCGCGGATCGGCACCAGACACGACACGGCAAAGGGGCGCATCATGCTTTTCCCTCCATGTTCGCAAGCTCGGTGATCTCGAATGGCGTTTTCTGATAAACGCAGTAATTCAGCCAGTTCGAGTACATTAGATTCGCGTGGCAGCGCCAGGAGAAGATCGGCTCACAGTTCGGGTTGTCACCGGGGAAATAGCCCCACGGCACGTCGATGGGAAGTCCCTTCGCCAGATCGCGCTCGTACTCCTGCTTGAGGGTATCGCGCTCGTACTCGCTGTGGCCGGTCACATAGAATTCACGCCCGTTGCGCGAAGCGACCATATACACACCGGCAAGCGGCGAATAGGAGAGGATCTCCAGCTCACTGCACTTCTCGATGTCCTCGCGGTGTACCTCGGAGTGACGGGAATGCGGAACGGGGAAAATATCATCAAAGCCGCGCAGGATCGGGTTATTGCTCTCAGCCTTGTGCGGGAACACGCCAAAGAGCTTCTTCTCCAGCGGATGCTTTTCGATGCCATAGTGGAAGTAAAGTCCGGCCAGCGCCGCCCAGCAGATATACATCGTCGAGTACACATGGGTGCGCGTCCAGGTCATGATCTCGCAGAGTTCATCCCAGTAGTCCACGTCGTGAAACGCCAGCTGTTCCACCGGCGCACCGGTCAGGATCATGCCGTCGTAGAAGCCGTTTTTCACCTCGTCGAAGGTCTTGTAGAACATTTCGAGGTGCGAAAGCGACGTATTTTTCGAGATATGCTCCACCTGCAGAAGTTCCACATCCACCTGAAGCGGCGTATTCGAGAGCAGACGCATCAGCTGCGTTTCGGTTTCGATTTTCTTCGGCATCAGGTTCAGGATGAGCACTCGCAGCGGACGAATGTCCTGATGCTCTGCACGGAACTTCGGCATGACGAAGATATTTTCCTTTTCGAGTGTTTCAAATGCGGGCAGATTTTCCGGAATTCTGATCGGCATAGTATGCTCCTCCTTTTCTTGCAGTTTTTAATATTGTATGAAAAACAGCTTGCCTTCGGCAAAAACCGAAGGCAGCTTTCGTATCAGTTGTAATTTACGGATCAAACGGGGTGAACCTGCTTTTCAGCGTCACCATGCTTGCCGTCAAGACCGAACTTCGCGTCACGTCGCTTCTCAAAGAACTTGACAGCCACCTGACCGAACTGTGCATAGGACAGCACATCCTCCTCGGATTCTGCCCATTCTGCGCACTCCTTGCGGAGCTTCTCCAGCTCCGGCTCCAGGAGGTCTGCCGGACGGCAGTCGATCGGCTCTGCATCGCCGATGATCTTCTTGCGGAATTCCGGATCGATCGGCACCGGTGTCTGACCGTACTCGCCGCGGACAATGCCCTTGAATTCCTTGGTAACGGTCTTATAACGCTCGCCCATCAGCACGTTGAACACTGCCTGCGTACCAACGATCTGAGAGGACGGGGTAACCAGCGGCGGATAACCTGCATCGCGGCGAACGCGCGGAACTTCTGCCAGAACGTCGTTCAGGAGGTCTTCCTTGCCAGCCTGCTTGAGCTGGGACAGGAGGTTGGACAGCATACCGCCCGGAACCTGATAGATCAGCGCACCGGCATCGGCTGCCAGCATCTTCTGGTCGATCAGGCCGCTTTCGATGTACTTCTTACGCAGTCCCATGAAGTAATCACGGATCTCATTGAGCAGCACCAGATCCAGACCGGTATCGTACTCCGTACCCTGGAATGCAGCCACCATGGACTCGGTCGGCGCGTGGGAAGTACCCAGAGCCAGCGGAGACATAGCGGTATCAATGATGTCTGCACCAGCCTCAACACCCTTGAGCAGGCACATGGAAGCCAGACCGGAGGTGTAGTGGGTGTGCAGGTCGATCGGAAGGTCGACCGCAGACTTGATCGCCTTGACCAGTTCAGCGGTTCTGTAAGGCGTCAGCAGCGCTGCCATATCCTTGATGCAGATGGAATCTGCGCCAGCCTGCGCGATCTTCTTGGCGTACTCTACATAGTACTCGTCGGTGAACACTTCACCGGTCGTGAAGGACATTGCCACCTGAACTTCCGGCTTTCTGTTGCCGCGGGAAGCCTTCTTGGCAGCATTGATCGCAGTCTGGAGGTTGCGGATGTCGTTGAGTGCGTCAAAAATACGGATGACGTCGATACCGTTCTCCACGGACTTCTGTACGAATTCCTCCAGAACGTCGTCAGCATAGTGGCGATAGCCGAGCATATTCTGACCGCGGAACAGCATCTGCAAACGGGCATCCGGCATCTCACGGCGCAGGGTACGCAGTCTTTCCCACGGATCCTCATTCAGGAAGCGCAGGCAGGAATCGAATGTCGCACCGCCCCAGCACTCGATGGAGTTGAAGCCAACATCATTGAGCTTGCCGAGGATCGGACGCATATCATCAAGAGTCATACGTGTCGCCAGCAGGGACTGGTGTGCATCACGCAGGACCGTTTCAGTGACTCTAATTTTTTTAGCCATGTATATCGAAATCCTTTCGTTTGATATGAAAAAGGGGCAGACGGAACGGTTCCGCTTAGCCTACCGTTGCGAGGGTGTCGCCACTCTGTACGGAATCGCCCTTCTTCACGAGGATGCTGGTCACAGTACCGTCGCAGGGAGCCACGATGTCATTCTCCATCTTCATTGCCTCGAGAACCATGATCACATCGCCCTTGGAAACGCTCTGACCGTTGGAAGCCTTCACGTCAAGGATGGTACCCGGCATCGGCGCGGTTACCTTCTCACCTGCGCCTGCTGCTGCAGCCGGAGCTGCTGCCGGTGCGGGAGCTGCTGCTGCCGGAGCCGGTGCTGCTGCTGCGGGAGCTGCCGGTGCCGGAGCTGCGCCTGCGCCGATCTCCTCGACTGCTACATCGTATGCCTTGCCGTTTACAGTTACATTAAATCTTTTCATATTGATAAACCACCTATCTGTAATTTTCAAATACTCATCCGTCTGTCAGTGCGATCAGAACGGGAAGTTGTTGTGCTTCTTCGGGAGATTGGTCACGCGCTTGCCTTCCATCATGGACAGTGCAGACGCGATGACTGCTCTCAGCTCTGCCGGTGCAACAACATCGTCGATCACGCCGAGGTTGGCAGCCTTTTCAGCAGATGCGAGGGTGGAAGCATACTCCTTAGCGAGTTCCTTGCGCTTGGCATCGAGATTCTCGCAGCCCTTGAGCTGATCGTGCCACAGGAATTCCACAGCAGCCTCCGGCATCAGCGGTGCGATGCAGGCATTCTCGGTCGCATACGCGAAGTCTGCATTCACGCCCTTGCCAGCGAGTGCCACAAAGACAGCACCAACGGCATTTCCGGTGACTACAGAGATCTTGGCAGTCGTTGCTTCTGCATAGCTGCCGGCGAGTCTGGTCATGGCCTTGACGGCGCCTGCCAGCTCGGTGTCTGCATTGCCGTCAAAGCCCAGCGTATCCACGAGGGTGATGACCGGAATGGAGAATGCATCCGCCACGCGAACAAAACGGGACAGCTTTGCGCAGTCTGCTTCTGTCAGCTTGGCATCAGTCTTGTTGGTCGCTGCGATGGCAACGGTAGCGCCATTCACAGTCGCCAGTGCGGTGTAAGCAGCACCTGCATAATCTGCATACAGCTCGATCACGCTGCCGCCGTCTGCGATGCTGTCCACACAGGACGCAAGGTCAGAGCCTGCTGCGGCTGTCGGTGCCTCATATTCCATGCAGGGAGCCATAGCCATATTGTTGACCGGCAGGAGGTTGATGAGTGCGCGAACCTTGTCAGCTGCGGACTGCTCGTCCTCGGTCACGATCGCTGCAACGCCGTTCTTGGCAGCAGCCTCTGCGGTACCAGCGCCCTTATCAAAACTCGGCGTCAGGAACAGCTCAGCATCCTTGGTCATGACAACGAAATCTGACGCTGCTGCTGCCATTGCTGCACTGCCTGCGCAGACGCCTGCCACCAGTGCGATCTGCGGAACCACGCCGGACAGCTGGGAAACGCGCTTCATAATGAGGCTGTAAGCATTCAGGGAACTTGCGGTACCGTCCATGAACGCGCCGTTGGAATCATAGATGCCGACCACCGGCGCACCGGTCTTGGCTGCGAGGGTATAGACCTTGGAGATCTTCTCTGCCTGTGCAGCGCCGACAGCGCCGTTTGCTTCGCTCTGATCCTGTGCAAACGCATAAACAGGGTTGCCATTGACAAAGCCGTAGCCTGTCACAACGCCTGCCGGGTTCTCGCCCTCGGCTACATAGGTGCCGAATTCACGGTACTCTCCCCCGTCAAACAGCGCTGCAAGACGCGCTCTTGCCGGGCTGGCTGCATTTTTCTCCATCTGCATATTATCGATCCTTCCTACTATTAAACTGGGGCAGCGTCAACGCCCCGATGTTCATGACGGGGAGCTTTGCTGCATACATTATTTATCATACAATTTTTTTGTGTTTTTTTCAAGAGTTTGTGCGGTTTTCCTTGCAACTTTTGCAGGAATCCATAATATTCGCAATGTTTTCGAGAACATTTTCGTCATTTTTGACAAATCGCAAAAGTTCCAGACGCTGGCGCATCGCAGGCTCGTTTACCAAGAAAACAGCACGCTCGATGCCCTTGAGTTCCGCCTTGAACAAAACCGAACGCACCAGACCGTCGCACTGGTTCAGGTCGCCGCCGTCGTCAAGCGCGTGGATGGTAACTTCCTCCGGCGTGTACGAGTACACGATAAATCCCTTCACGCCGTCGTTTTCCGTCGCTTCGGAAATATGCAGCTGTGCATACGGCGACAGATCCAGACCGGAAATGAGCGTTTCATAAGCGGAAGTGTCCTTCTGTTCGAGAATTCTGAGCATCCGTGTCACTCCTTTCCGATGGCGTTGCGGATCGCGCGGAGTTCTTCCGGTGTGAGGTCACGCCATGTACCGGGTTTGAGCATTCCGAGTTTCAGCGGTCCGATGGAAGTGCGGCGAAGTCTTGCGACCTCCAGACCGACAGCTTCACACATCCGGCGGATCTGGCGGTTTCTGCCCTCCTTGATGGTGATCTGGAGAACGACGCGCCCCGGTTCATTGGTCTGTACCACGACCGTCGCAGGAAGCGTCTTTTTTCCGTCGAGAACGATGCCGTCCGCGAGCGCAACGAGCTGCTCCTCCGTCACCGCCGGGCGCACGGTCACGCGGTATGTCTTGGAGACGTGGCGCGAGGGATGCATGATGCCGTTGGCGAAATTGCCGTCATTCGTCAGGAGCAGCAGTCCCTCGGAATTGCGGTCGAGCCTGCCGATCGGGTACACGCGCTCCTCCACATCGCCGAGCAGATCCATCACGCAGCGGCGGTCGAGTTCATCCGAAACGGTCGTCACATAGCCGCGCGGTTTGTGCAGCATGATGTAACGCAGATTCTTCTTTCTGGGGATGGCGATGCGCTCGCCGTCCACGGTGATGAGATCCTTCGGGGAAGCCTTGTCGCCGAGCTTGACAGGTCTGCCGTTACGTTTGACTCTGCCCTGCTCGATGAGCGCTTCTGCCTTGCGTCGGGAGCAGTAGCCTGCATCCGCAAGGATCTTCTGAATTCTGATTCCTGCCATTGATTACTCCTTTATATGTATCCAGTGGGCAAACCGTTCCCACAGCCGATGCCGGTTCGTTTTCTGCGGACGCGCCGGCACATCTTCACCAGCCGTCAGCGGTACTTCTCCGATCACCCTGCCGCCGCGTTCATAGCGGATCGCGCCGAGGATCATGCCCTTCTGCACGGGAGCGCAGACGAATGGTGCATATTCTAATTTTGCCGAAATATCCGGCGTTTCTCCGATTTTCCAGCCAACCGTCAGCGGATGCGCCGCACACATGAGCACGCTGTCCGTACAGCCGCCTGCGACCGGCATCATCAGGTTCTCCGGCACCGCGAGCGTGCGTTCCTCCAGAAGCGGAAAAATCGCGTCATACAGCCGCATATGGTCATTCCAGTCATCGGACGCATGAAGTGTCACGCAAATGAGCGTGATGCCGCCGCGTTCGCACGCGGAAACCAGACAGCGTCCGGCTTCATCCGTGAACCCCGTCTTGACACCGATCACGCCGTCGTACATTCCCAGCAGTTTGTTGGAATTGTAGAGCGTGCGGTCATAAGGCGGATTCCCGAAGCGTACTTTTGCCGATCTCTGGCTGCAAATCGAACGGAATTCCGGATTCTGCAAGGCTTCTCTTGTCAGCAGCGCCATGTCAAATGCCGAAGCACCGTGCCCCTCGCCTTCGAGTCCGGAAGGCGTCACAAAACAAGTATGCGTCATGCCGATCCGTGCCGCGCGGGCATTCATTTGCTTCGCAAAATCGGGAATACTTCCTGCAACCGCAACTGCCGCCGCATTGGCAGCGTCATTGCCGGAGGGCAGCAGCATCCCGTAGCAAAGCGCCCGTTTCGTCACGGTATCGCCCTCCTGCAAGCCCATCGACGAGCCTTCCACATGGATGGCATCGCTGTCCACGGTAAATTCCGTGTCGAGGTTGCCGCTTTCGAGTGTCAGCAGCGTCGTCATGATCTGGCTCAGATCCGAGATGTTGAGCGGCATATGGATCAGCGTCACTTCAAACAGTCCGTCGCTTAAGTCAACTTCGCCTCCTGTGATCCCCTTTATGCCGCCGACGGATTTCGCATTGGATATCATCCCGTAAGTGAAATTTCCTTCGATGACCCGTCCGTCCGCGATCGCCCGCACATGATAACAGGGCATGTCAAAGATCTTTTTGCTGGCTTCCAGCACATAAGCAAA
>JAFPXW010000250.1 GCA_017394565.1 Oscillospiraceae bacterium
AGATTTTTATAGCCGCCGAAGGCGGCGTATGGAAATGCATGAGACGGATTTTGTGACGCTGTAAGCGGCACAAAATGGCGGGCGCGTAGCGCACGCTTCCTTTAGACTGCTTTTTAAGCAGTCTAAAGGAAATTAGTATCAAAAGTTATTTTTTTACAGGAAATATTATAGCACAATCCGACCGAATTGTCAAATTTCTGACTTTTTCAAAAATCGTCCGGAAAGCGCTTGAATTTCCGAAAACATTTTTCAAGTAATTGTTGATTATCTGTAAATTTTCAGCTAACAGTTGAATAACAAGCTTTACGCTCGATTGATTTCAACCAGAAACTATGTTATAATGTAGAAAAGCAACCGAGGAGGTGAGTCGGAATGGCAAAAATCAACTTTGCGGATCAACTTGTCAAATATCGCAAACAGCGAGGTATGACACTGGAAACGCTCGCCGGGATGCTCAATGTCACGCCGCAGGCGGTTTCCAAGTGGGAGAAAGGCTCCTATCCGGACGGTGACCTGCTGCCGCAGATCTCAAAAGCGCTGGATGTTTCACTGGATGTGCTGTTCGGGCTGAAACCGGAGGAACAGGCGGATCCGATCAAGCTTGTGACCGAAGCCATCCAGAATCTGCCGGATACCGAACGGGCCGAGTACTGTATGCACCTGTTCTACGCGATCATGAGTGCCTACAGCAACATTCAGTCGAGTGACTTCCGGTATCCCAAGCAATTGCTGCGCGAGACCTACTCGCAGCTCAAGACCGACCACGAGCTGGGGCTGGCGCGGCTCAACGAGGATATGCAGTATTTCTGCTTCCTGCGCATCCCGCCCGACGGACTGGGCAGCTATGCAGAGATCACCGATCGTCTGCTGCAATTCTTCCGGCTGCTCTCGCGCCGCGAAACGCTCCAGATCCTCTATTTCTTTGGTGCGACCGCGCACAATCATCTCTGGTCGGCCAAAGAGATCGCACGGCATCTGGGGATGCCTGACCGCACCGTACAGGAGGTGCTCGGCGAACTCGACCGCGCCGGTGCGATCTGGGAGCTGAAGGTGGACGGCAAGACCGACGGCGTTTACGGCTACACGCACAGCGTGCCGCTGGAATCCATCCTCGTGCTGGCGACGTCGTTCATCAATTACCTCCAGTACGTCGATCCGAATATCGACCAATGGGACAAGGGCGCCTTTGCCCTGCCCGATGCTTCAAAGTCAAAGTGATCCAGACGGAACATGATTTCCAAAACGGATCTTTTGAATACAGGGATACATTATATATACTGAAAGTAAGGAAGGGAAAATCTATGAAAAAAAGAATTCTCGCTGCGCTGACCGCACTCCTCACGCTGACCGGTATGGCACCGGCTCTGCCGACTGTTCACGCAGAGGACAGCTATGAGATGACCGTTGCAGTCGATCTCACGGCAAACCAGAAGAAGATCAGCCCGTACATCTACGGCATCAATGATGCCGGGATGCTCAATGACGTGACGGTCAATGTCGTTCGTCAGGGCGGCAACCGCTACTCCGCTTACAACTGGGAGAATAACTACTCCAATGCCGGCGCGGACTGGAAGAACAATTCCGACACCTACCTCGTCAACGGCATGAGTAAGGAACTCGCGGCAACTCCCGGTGCGCCTGCGCTCAAGCTTTCTGAGGACTGCGTCAAGCACAACATTCCCTATAAGATGACCACCATCCAGATGGCAGGCTACGTTTCCGCCGACGGCGACGGCCCTGTCACAGAGGCAGAAAAGGCACCGTCCGCACGCTGGAAGGAAGTCAAGCCGGCCAAGGGCGCAGATTTCTCCCTGACACCGGATACGACCGATAACAGCGTTTACATGGACGAGTATGTCAACTATCTCGTGAACAAGCTCGGCGATTCCACCACCAAGGAGGGCATCAACGGCTACAACCTCGACAATGAGCCCGGTCTCTGGGATTCCACCCACAGCCTGATGCATCCGGATGATCCGACCTACAAGGAAATGGTCGAGAAGTCCACCGCTTACGCTTCCGCGATCAAGGCTGTGGATCCGAAGGCAGAGGTCTTTGGTCTGGCACTGTTCGGCGTGTATTCCTATTTCAATTTCTGCGACGCGCCCGACAAGGACGCATCCTACGACTGGTTCCTGTCCTACTACCTCGACCATATGGCCAAGGCTGTGAAGGAAGCCGGCAAGCGCCTGATCGACGCGATCGACGTTCACTACTACTCCGAGGCCAAGGGCGACGCGCGTGTCACCGAGGCAAACGCAACCTCCGACAAGGACAAGGCTGCCCGTGTACAGGCTCCCCGCACGCTCTATGAGGACGGCTACCGCGAGGTCAGCTGGGTAACGGATGCACTGAGCCAGTATATGCCGTTCATCCCGACCATCCAGAAGTCCATCGACAAGTACTATCCAGGCACCAAGCTTGCCATCACGGAGTACAACTTCGGCGGCGGCATGGATTCCACCGGTGCCATTGCAGAAGCAGACGCACTCGGCGCATTCGCTGCAAATGACGTTTACCTTGCAACACTCTGGCCGCTGTCGGATACCATTGATTATCAGCTCTCCGCGATCAATCTCTACACCAACTACGACGGCAAGGGCAGCGCATTCGGCGACACGCTGGTCGATGCCAAGACTGAGGACATCGAGAAGTCCTACGCTTACGCTTCTATCAACGGCAGCGACACCTCCAAGCTGACGGTCGTTCTCGCCAACAAGGACAGCGCAAAGACCGAGAACGCGACCTTTGATATCAAGGGCGGCAAGGATTACAAGTCTGCGGTTGTTTATGCCGTTACCCCTGATAACAGCGACATCCGCGTCATCGACGTGCAGAACGACATCACCGATGGTGCCATCACCGTTTCCCTGCCTCCGTAT
>JAFPXW010000251.1 GCA_017394565.1 Oscillospiraceae bacterium
GCATCATCTGCAATTTGATTGTGATCGTCTTAAATATACTTGATCTATAACAGGAAGTGATCTTTATGAGAAATGTAAAACCCGTAAAAGTCGGAAACTGTGTGCTTGACGGCAAGCACATCTATATCCAGTCCATGCTGAATGTACCGGCTGAAAATGTCGAAGGCAACGTCGCACAGGCAGTTGCACTGGAAAAGGCAGGCTGCGAGATCATCCGCACGGCTGTCCCGAATCTGGAAGCCGTCCGCCTGATCCCTGCCATCAAGGAAAAGATCAGCATTCCGCTGGTGGCGGACATTCATTTTGATTACCGCATTGCACTGGCGGCCGCAGAAGCCGGCGTTGACAAGATCCGCATCAATCCCGGCAACATCGGCGACCTCAGACGTGTGCAGGCGGTCGTGGATGCCTGTCAGAAGCGCAATATCCCGATCCGTATCGGCGTGAACTCCGGTTCGCTGGAAAAGGAGATCCTCGCGAAATACGGCTCACCGACACCGGAAGCCCTCGTGGAATCCGCACTCGGACACGCGAAAATTCTGGAGGATCTGGACTTTACAGACATCGTCATCTCCATCAAGTCCTCGGATGTCAACCGCATGATCGACTCCTATCGTCTGGCGGCAGAAAAGTGCAATTATCCGCTGCACCTCGGCGTGACCGAAGCCGGTACGGAGCGCATGGGACTTATCAAATCCGCCATCGGCATCGGTTCGCTCCTGCATGACGGCATCGGCGAAACGATCCGCGTTTCCCTGACGGATGATCCGGCGCGTGAAATTGCCGCAGCGAAGGATATTTTAAAGAGCATCGGCAAGCGCGGCGGTGTGCAGATCGTGTCCTGCCCGACGTGCGGCAGAACGAAGATCGACCTCGTGGGACTTGCCAAGCAGGTCGAGGAAGCGGTCAAGGATGTTGAGAAGGACGTAAAGATCGCGGTCATGGGCTGCGTTGTCAATGGACCGGGTGAGGCACGCGAAGCCGACATCGGCGTTGCCGGCGGCGACGGCATCGGACTGATCTTCAAGCACGGAGAAACACTCAAGCGTGTGCCGGAGGATCAGATCGTGCCGGCCCTGATGGAGGAGCTGGCGAAGCTTTGAGCAGGAAACGCCGACAGGGTAAAAACCCCTTTGCGACTCCGCGTGGATGCGTTTATGCGGTTCGTTTGGGGGCGGAGCGCTGGATCGGTGTGGCTGTTACGGTATTTTCACTCTGCTGTGGTGTGATCCCTCTGATTCTGGTCGCGGTGCAGGACTTCGCGCCGCTTACGCCGGACGATTGCGGCAAGCTGGCATTGGGACTGCTGATATTTCTCCTGCCTGCGGTGGTGACACTGTACTGTTTCCGGTTTCGGATCGAATTTAAGGATACGGGACGCGAGCTGCGCTGTCGGTATTTCTTTCGCTGGCGCACGGTCAAGCTCTCTGAGATCACCGAGGTCTACCGGAAATTTGACGGCAAGGTGACGTATCTGCACATCCGCGCACCCCATCTGCATCTTCGGGTGAACACGGTCACGTGTGACAATGCCCGTGAGTTGACGCAATTTCTGATGACCCATATCCCGAAGCGTGTAACGCTTCGGACACGAAATTATCCCAAATCTTTGAGGTGAAATCATGTCAAACGCAACGCTCATGGAATTTTTGGAGCAATACACCAAGGACATTCCGCCATCGGTGCAGCAGGGTGTCATCGAGGAGATCCTGTATGACAAAAATAAGCTTGACAGCATTACATTTGTGGCGCGTTTTTCGCATATCGTGCCGTTTGCGGATCTGCTGTATTTTGAACGGAGTGTCGGTATGGCTTTGCAGGTCGGGACGCTGCGGCTGGATCCGCGCTATGACGGCGCACTTCTGACAGAGGAATGCCGGAATGAACTGATCGAAATGCTCAAACGCCAGCTTCCGGTCATCAATGGTTTTCTGCTGCGGTCGGACTGGACGTGGGAGCCGGATCACCTGCATATCGAATTGCAGAACGGCGGCTACCCGATCCTCTCCAAATTTCAGTTCACGACGGTGTTCGAGAAACTCGTGATGCATCATTTCGGGCGGCAGATCCGCGTGACACTTCACGGCGAGGATACGCTTTCGGAAGCGGAGCTCGACCGCGTGATCGAGGAAGTGCCGCCGGAATTTGAGCCTGCACCGCCGCCGCCTCCGCCGCAGGAGCGTTACGAATACACGCCGCCCCCGATCCCTGACACGCCGCAGTCTGTTTCGAGCGATGCGGTGCAGATGGATTCCGTCAAGGGTGAGGATATGCTCATCAAGGGCAGACCGATCCGCGACAACGCCATCCCGATCCCGGAAGCCCTCCAGACACGCGGCGAACGTGTGATCGTTTACGGCGATATTTTTGCGACGGACACCCGTGATGTGCGAGGGGAACGCCGCATCATGACGTACCAGATCACGGACTTTTCGGGTTCGATCACGATCAAGCTGTTCGATGCAGTCAAGAAGCTCGAAGCCATGCCGCTTGGCGAGCTGAAAAAGGGCGTGAGCATTCTGGTGGCCGGAAAGATCGAGGACGATCCGTTTGCACACGAACCTGTCCTGCGTCCCGATGCCATTGTCAAGCGCAAGCGCAAGCAGCGGAAGGATACCGCAGAACGCAAGCGCGTGGAACTGCATTGCCACACCAATATGTCGGCGATGGACGCAGTCACGCCGGCAGGGGATCTCATCAAGCGTGCGCATGACTGGGGGTTCCCGGCAATCGCGATCACCGACCACGGTGTCGTGCAGGGATTCCCAGATGCGATGAATGCCGAAAATGCGATCAAGGATCCGAATTTCAAGGTCATTTACGGATGCGAGGCCTATGTGGTCAACGACCTCGACCGCCCGAAGATCCTGAATGGCAGCGATGAGCGCAGCATTCAGGACGAGATCATTATTTTCGACGTGGAAACCACGGGCCTGAGTGCGGAACGTGATCGCCTGACGGAGATCGGTGCGGTCAAGATGCGCGGAATGCAGATCGTGGACAGCTTTGATACGTTCGTCAATCCGGAGCGTCACATTCCGGAGAACATCACGGAGCTGACACGCATTTCCGATGACATGGTCAAGGATGCCCCGAAGGAAGGCGAAGCACTGCGCAAATTCATGGAATTCTGCGGCGACAAGCCCGTTCTGGCAGCGCACAATGCCTCTTTCGATACGTCCTTCCTGAACCGCGTGGCACGCGATTATCACATTGATTTCCAGTACAACTGGATCGACACGCTGATCCTCTGTCAGTCGTGCCTGCCGCAGCTCGGCAAGCACAAGCTGGACGTTGTGGTCAAGCACCTCAAGCTCGGTACGTTCGGACATCACCGTGCGAATGAGGATGCCGCGATCCTTGCCAAGGTCTACGCGAATCTCGTGCAGAAGCTGGAAAAAGAACGCGGTGTCACGGTTCTCAATGACTTGAACACCAAGACCGATGCCATTGATGTCAAGAAACTCAGATCCTACCACCAGATCATTCTCGTGCGCAATCAGGTCGGCCTGAAGAACCTCTACCGGCTGGTTTCCTACGGGCATCTGGATTATTATTACCGCCATCCGCTGCTCCCGAAGTCCGTTCTCGAACAGAACCGCGAAGGTCTGATTTTCGGTTCGGCTTGTGAAGCAGGTGAATTGTTCTCCGCGGTCGTGGATGGAAAGAATGACGAATATCTTGAAAATCTGGCGAAATTCTACGACTATCTCGAAATTCAGCCTCTTGCGAATAACGAGTTCATGATCCGCAAGGGCATTGCAGAGGATGAGGAAACCCTGCGGAATTACAACCGCAAGATCATTGCACTCGGCGAGAAGCTGAACATTCCTGTCGTTGCGACCTGCGACGTGCATTTTCTCGACAAGAAGGACGGCATTTACCGCAAGATCCTGACTTCTGGACAGGGTTTCTCCGATGCCGACAACCAGCCGCCGCTGTATCTGCGCACGACCGATGAGATGCTGGAGGAATTCAGCTACCTCGGTGCGGAGAAGGCGGAGGAGATCGTTGTGACGAACCCTTGCCGCATCGCGGATGCGTGTGAACACGTTTTCCCGATCCCGAAGGGCACATTCACGCCGAATATCCCCGGTGCAGAGGAGGATCTGGTGCGCATCACCCACGAACGCGCACGCGAGATCTACGGCGATCCGCTGCCGGAAATCGTAGACAAACGCCTTGACCGCGAGCTTTCCTCCATCATCAAGCACGGCTTCTCGGTGCTGTACATGATCGCGCAGAAGCTGGTTTACAACTCCGAGGAACATGGCTATCACGTCGGTTCCCGTGGATCGGTCGGTTCGTCCTTCGTGGCCAGCATGGCAGGCATCTCGGAGGTCAATCCTCTCGTGCCGCACTATGTCTGCCCGAAGTGCAAATACAGCGAATTTATCACGACCGGTGAATACGGCTCCGGCTTCGATATGCCGGACAAGAAATGCCCGAAATGCGGCACAGAACTCCTCAAAGACGGTCACGACATCCCATTTGAAACGTTCCTCGGCTTCGACGGCGACAAGGCGCCGGATATCGACCTGAATTTCTCCGGTGAGTACCAGTCGAGCGCTCACCGCTACACGGAGGAATTGTTCGGCCGCGACAACGTGTTCAAGGCCGGCACGATCGGTACGATCGCGGACAAGACGGCTTACGGCTTCGTGAAAAAATACCTTGAGGAACAGGGGATCACCCTCAATGCCGCTGAGGAAAATCGCCTGTCCATCGGCTGCACCGGCATCAAGCGAACGACCGGTCAGCATCCCGGCGGCATGGTCGTTGTGCCGTCGGATTACGAAGTGTATGACTTCACGCCTGTCCAGCATCCGGCAGATGCGGCGGATTCTGACGTCATCACGACGCACTTCGACTTCCATTCCATTCACGACACCATCCTGAAGCTGGACGAACTCGGTCATGTCGTTCCCACGCTCTATAAGCATCTGGAGGACATGACGGGACTGCTCATCAAGGATGTTCCGGGCTACGACCAGAAGGTCATCCAGATGTGTACGGACTGTTCCGTGCTGGGCGTGACGGAGGAGGATATTTACTGCAAAACGGGAAGCCTTGGCATCCCGGAAATGGGTACGGGCTTCACGATCCAGATGCTTCTGGATGCGAAACCGACCAAATTTTCCGACTTTCTCCAGATCTCCGGTCTGTCCCACGGTACGGACGTTTGGCTCGGCAACGCGAAGGATCTCATCTCGGACGGTATCTGTACCATTTCCGAGGTCATCGGAACCCGTGACAGCATCATGACGACACTGCTTTATAAAGGTGTCGAACCGAAAATGGCATTCCAGATCATGGAGTGGACACGAAAGGGACAGGCTCCCAAACGGTTCACGCCGGAGATCATCCAGATGCTAAAAGACAACAATGTCGAGGACTGGTACATCGAAAGCTGCCTGAAGATCAAGTATATGTTCCCGAAGGCACACGCTGCCGCATACGTTATCGCAGCGATGAAGCTTGGCTGGTTCAAGCTGTATATGCCGCTGGAATACTATTCGACCTACTTTACCGTCCGCGGTGACGACTTTGATGTTAACCTTGCTGTGCAGGGGATCGACGCCGTCAAGGCGAAGATCAACGAGCTGCGTGCCAAGGGCAATGACCGTTCCAAGAAGGAAAACGACCTTCTGGATATCCTGATGATCGTCAACGAGATGATGGCACGCGGCTATGAATTCCTGCCCATCGACCTGTTCAAGTCCCACGCCTACAAATACACGATCGAAGGCGAGGGCGATGACCGCAAGATCCGCATTCCGTTCGCGGCTCTGTCCGGCGTCGGTGTCGGTGCGGCGACGGGCGTTTACGAAGCGGCACAGAAACGCAATTTCATGTCGATCGAGGAATTCCAGCAGGAAAGCGGCTGCTCCAAGACGATCGTGCAGATGCTCCAGGAAATGGGCGCTTTCGGCGATCTGCCGGAATCCACACAGATGACATTGTTCTGATCCCTGACGTGGATATGCCCGATAGAATTGGTGTTTTTGGGAGAAATCCCGTCAAAGCATCCAAAGTCTGTAAACTGCGTTACGTTTCTCTTGACATCAGGAATGTAATGTGTTATTATAGTACTATGATACTACGGTAATATAGTACTACGCTAAAGTGAAATTCAACAGAAAGAGGTACATCTTATGCGCCGATATGATCTGATCACCCCCGAAGGCACGAGGGATTATCTGTTTGAGGAATGTGCCCTCAAGCGCATCGTCGAGAACCGCACCCGTGAGATCTTCAAGTCCATGGGCTATTCCCGGCTCATCACGCCGGGACTGGAATTCTACGATGTTTTTAGCCTGAATTCGAGATATTTTCCGCAGGAGGAGCTGTGCAAGCTGACCGACAACAAGGGCAGACTCATGGCAGTCCGTCCGGATTCCACCATGCCGATCGCGCGTGTCGTTGCGACACGTCTGCGTGATGCGCGTCTTCCGCTGCGCCTGTACTACACCCAGCCGGTGTACAATTTCGCACCGTCCCTCAAGGGCAGAAGCACCGAGGTCAACCAGACCGGCATCGAGCTGATCGGTTCTTCCTCCCGTATGGCGGATGTGGAAGTCATTTCGGCAGCACTTTCGGTGCTTTCGAGCGTCGGCAAGGACACGCCTGTTCCGTTCAATGTGAATTATTCGCTGGAGCTTGGTGACGTGCGCATTTTCCGTGAGCTGATGCACCGCCTGAGTGCAACACCGGCCCAGAAAGAGGAGATCCGCAGCCTGATCGAATCCAAGAATTATCCGGCACTCAATGATATGCTCGACACCCTCGGTGACAACAAGATCACCCGATCTCTCCGCAAGCTCCCGACACTGTTCGGCGGCGAGGAGGTCTTTGAGCGTGCCGCAGAGATCTTTCAGGATGAGCGCATCGGCGAGATCCTCGACAGTATGCGCGAGCTGTACAAGACCGTTTGCATGATCCGCAAGGACGGCAATGTGATCGTTGACCTCGGACTTGTCAACAAGACCGATTACTACACCGGACTCGTCATCAAGGGTTATCTGGAGGGCTACGGTGAGGAAGTCATTTCCGGCGGCCGTTACGACAAGCTGCTGTCGGATTTCGGCTACGATGTACCGGCAGTCGGCATGGCAGTCAATGTGGATGCCGTTGCCAATGTCATCGGCAAGAAATACACCCCGACACCGGAAGCTGCGGATGTTCTGATCGCAGCAGAGGCAGGCTGCGAGGCACAGGCAGTACAGACCTCCGAAAAACTCCGTGAGCAGGGGCTGCGTGTGGAATTTGCACTCGATGCGCAGGATGCGGAGGAGTATGCCAAGAGCCGCGGCATCACCAAGCTCATCCAGATCGCGAAGGACACTACCAAGGAGGTGCAGGTATGATGGAAAAACCGCTGAGAATCGCCCTGACAAAGGGCAGACTGGAAAAGGATACCGTTGCCTTGCTGGAAAGCCTGGGCTATGACTGCACCGCAGTCCACGAAAAAGGCAGACGCTTGATCCTGCCGATCCCGGACGGCAATATGGAGGTCGTTCTCGCGAAGGCAGCGGATGTCATCACTTATGTAGAGCATGGTGTGTGCGATATGGGTGTTGTCGGCAAGGATACGCTCATGGAGATGAACGGCAAGCTTTTTGAACTGGTGAATCTGGGCTTCGGCAAGTGTAAGTTCGCGCTTGCGACCAAGAAGGATTACCCGTTCTACGATGGTTTTGGTGTCAAGACCATTGCTTCCAAATACCCGAATGTAACACGCGCTTTTTTTGAGAACAAGGGCATGGATGTGGATATCGTCAAGATCGAAGGTTCTGTGGAACTCGCCCCCTTGCTGGGGCTGGCAGACGGCATCGTGGACATCGTGGAAACCGGCACGACACTGAAGGAAAACGGTCTGGAGGTCGTTGAGGATGTTGCACAGGTTTCGGCACGTCTGATCGTGAATACCGTCAGCCTGAAAATGCGTCAGCAGGAGATCGAGGACTTAGTGAAGAAAGTGGAGGAGAAGATCAATGATAAAGCAGATTAAGTGCGATGGAAAAGCAGAATATGAATTTCTGAAGGAACTTGCAAAGCGCAGCGGCGAGACCGACCGCAAGGTCACGGAGATCGTGACGGAGATCATCGACACCGTCCGCGACGGCGGCGACGAGGCTGTCAAGGCTTACACCAAGAAATTCGACGGCAATCTGCCGCAGTACTACGAAGTACCGCGCGAGGTCATCAACGATGCACTCACCACGGCAGATCAGGAGTTTGTCAATGCCCTCCTGAATGCGCAGGAGAATATCGCGAACTTCCACAATCGCCAGAAGCCGCAGGGCTTCACCGATGCACAGCCGAACGGCGTGATCCTGGGGCAGCGTGTACGCGGTCTGGAGCGCGTAGGTCTGTACGTTCCGGGCGGTACGGCAGCGTATCCGTCGAGCGTGCTGATGAATGCGATCCCGGCGAAAATTGCAGGCGTCAAGGAGATCATCATGGTAACACCGCCCTGCAAGGACGGTACCCCGAACAAGGATATTCTGGTCGCAGCGGCGATCTGCGGCGTGGACAGAGTGTTCCTTTCCGGCGGCGCACAGGCCATTGCAGCGCTGGCTTACGGTACGGAGGAGATCCCGAAGGTGGACAAGATCGTCGGCCCTGGCAACATTTTCGTTGCAACGGCAAAGAAGCTCCTCTACGGCATCGTGGATATCGACATGATCGCAGGCCCGAGCGAGATCCTCGTGATGGCGGATCACACGGCGGATCCGAAGTTCGTAGCGGCTGACCTCATGAGCCAGGCAGAGCACGACAAGCTGGCATCTGCCATTCTCATCACCACCGATCCGACGCTGCCGGACAAGGTCGAGGCTGAGGTCAAGCGCCAGATGGCATATCTGGAGCGCCGCGAGATCATCGCATCTTCGATGGAGAATTACGGTGTCATGCTGATCGCACGCGACAAGGCGCAGGCAATTGAGCTTGCCAATGCCATCGCACCGGAACACTTGGAAGTTTGCATGGAGAATCCCCTGGAGTACATCGGCTGCCTTGACAATGCAGGCTCTGTATTCCTCGGCTCCTACGCATCCGAGCCGCTGGGCGACTACTACGCAGGCCCGAACCACGTTCTCCCGACTTCCGGCACAGCAAGATTCTTCTCGCCGCTGGGCGTGAACAGCTTCCTCAAGCGTTCGAGCTACATCTACTACACCGAGGATGCCCTGCGTGATGCCAAGGACGATATTGTCCTGATCGCCGAGCGTGAAGGTCTGACCGCACACGCCAATGCCATCAAGGTACGGTTCGAGGACTGATCTCCGAAAAACAGTGTGGTGATAGAAAATGCAGGAATTTTTTGAGGTCTTGTTTGGCGTAGTGATTGCACTTTTTATCGTGTTCATGCTGGTCATCTGTATCTGGGATTCGCTTGCAAAGGAGCATCCGCAGAAAATTCATGTGATCCACAAGCGTGAAACACTGCATCGAAGTGCCAAAAAGTCTACAGGACAACCGAGCCACTACACACACTATACCATCGACTGCACGTTTCCGGATTCGGACAAGCTGCATACGTTCGATTGCGAAGCGGACGTATTCCAGAAGCTGAAGCAGGGGAAACACTATACCGTGATTGTCAAGCGCCTGTCGATCCTGTCTATTCAAAAGAACCGATGGGATTGACGGCATGGGATGTATTCATTATCAACAGATCTAACAGACATATGGGGGATATAGGATGAATTTCAAATGGAATGCAATGACCGCAGCGGTGCTGTCACTTTGTCTGCTGACAGGCTGCGGCGGTGGGGAAACTGTTTCCATTGATCCGGCTGACATTGCCGGTACATGGGTGAACAAGGCGGACGGTGCCAGCGAAACGCTGACCATCCGGAGTGACGGTACTTATCACAAGACTGTGGATGTGGGCAGTTCCTACCCGAAAACGGAAGTGGACGATAGCTGGTCACTTGAAGGTGCCGATGTCACGATCTACATTTCTGAGTATAATACCGCGTTTACCTACACGGTCGCCGTGAGCGAGGACAAGAATACCATGGTCTGGGACAACGGCGATAACCGTATCGTTTACACGAAGAAAAAATAATTCCGACCGCAATGTGCCCAAAGCCTGTCGGCTAAGGACACAAAGCTGATTTTATTTTTAAGGAGAAATCCCTATGAGCTGGGGCAGGGGAGCCCCTGCTGGCATGATATTTGTTTGCCAGAAAGTCTTGTCATTCCGACCGCAATGTGCCCAGAGCCTGTCGGCTAAGGGCACAAAGCTGATTTTATTTTTAAGGAGAAATCCCTATGAGCTGGGAAAATAATATCCGCCGTGTCGTACCGTATACGCCCGGCGAACAGCCGAAGCTTGATGATATCACCTAGCTCAACACCAACGAGAATCCCTATCCGCCGGCTCCCGGTGTGCAGGAGATCCTCGACCAATTCGACATTTCCATGATGCGCAAATATCCAGATCCGAACGCGCAGATCTTAGTCGATGCGCTCGCCAAAGCTTACGGCGTCAGCCCCAAGCAGGTCTTTGTCGGCGTTGGCTCGGACGATGTCATTTCGATGGCATTTATGACATTTTTTGGCGGAAATAAGCCGATCCTGTTTCCGGACGTGACCTATTCGTTCTATGATGTCTGGGCGGATGTTTACCGCATCCCGTACACGCAGATCCCGCTGACTGAGGATTTCCGCATCGATCCGAAGGACTACGCACGTGAAAACGGCGGTATCATTTTCCCGAATCCGAATGCACCCACCGGTGTCTTCGAATCCCTCGACACCATCGAGGAGATCATCAAGGAAAATCCGGACAGCATCGTCATCGTGGACGAGGCTTATATTGATTTCGGCGGTACATCGGCACTTCCGCTGCTGGACAAGTACGAGAATCTGCTCGTGGTGCAGACCTTCTCGAAGTCGCGCAGCATGGCCGGAATGCGCATCGGCTTTGCGATCGGTTCGGAGAAGCTCATCCGTTTCATGAACGATGTGAAATTCTCCGTCAATTCCTACACCATGAATCAGGTGACGCTCCTGTGTGGTGCAAAAACACTGGAGGATGATGCGTATTTCCGTGACACGACCGCGAAGATCATCGCCACCCGTGAGGAGGCGAAAAAGCGCCTGACGGAACTCGGCTTCACGTTCCCGGATTCCTACAGCAACTTCATTTTCGCCAAGCACAAGACGGCGGACGCAGGCAAGATCTTTGAGAAGCTCAAGGAACGCCGCATTTTTGTCCGCTACTGGAATAAATCCCGTATCAGCCAGTACCTGCGCATCACCATCGGCACGCCGGAGGAGATGGAACGCCTGTACAGTGCGCTGACGGAAATTCTCACAGAACTGGAGGCAACGGCATGATGAACACCGCGACCGTGACCAGAACCTCGAAGGAAACCGACATCACCGTCACCATTCTGCCGGAGGACGGAAAACGCGAAATTTCCACTGGTATCGGCTTTTTTGACCATATGCTCACAGCGCTGACGGTTCACAGCCAGATCCCGATGCAGATCCGTGCGGTCGGCGATACGTTTGTGGATGCGCACCACACCGTGGAGGATACGGGCATCGTGCTGGGACAGGCACTTGCCAAATCCCTCGGCGACAAAAGCGGCATCGTCCGCTACGGCAGCGCCTATATCCCGATGGATGAGAGCCTTGCGTTCTGCTGCATGGACATCTGCAACCGCCCGTTCCTCGTGTACAATGCGGAATTCACGAACCCCATGATCGGTGCGTATGACACCTGCCTGACGGAAGAATTCCTCCGCGCGTTCGCCTTCAATGCCGGCATCACCCTTCACGCGAATGTGATGTACGGCAAGAACGACCACCACAAGACCGAGGCACTGTTCAAGGCAGTTGCCCACGCCCTGCGCATCGCATCGACCGCCAGCGGTTCGGGCGAAGCGTTCTCGACGAAAGGAATGTTAGGATGATCGCAATCGTAGATTACGGCGCAGGAAATATTTTCAGCGTCAAGAATGCGCTGGATTATCTCGGTCTGGAGAACCAGCTGACCGATTCCATCGCGGAGATCGAGGCCGCTGATGAAGTGATCCTCCCCGGTGTCGGCGCATTTCCGGCAGCCATGAAAATGCTCCATGCCAAGGGACTTGTCCCCGTTCTGAAAGCGCAGGCGCAGAAGAAGCCGCTGCTGGGCATCTGCCTCGGAATGCAGATGCTGCTGGAGAAAAGCTATGAATTCGAGGAATGTGAGGGCTTAGGACTGATCGGCGGCACGGTCGAGAAGATCGACGCGCCCGGTCTCATCATTCCGCATATGGGCTGGAATAAGCTTGAAATGGGCATTGATTGTCCGCTTCTGAAGGGACTTCCGGAGGAAGCCTATGTGTATTTTGTGCATTCGTTTGCAGCGAAAAACTGCGACAGCTCCCTTGCGGCGTGGGTAGAATACGGCGGAAAAGTCCCGGCGATGGTCTATGACGGCGGCAATGTATTCGGAGCGCAGTTCCACCCCGAAAAATCGGGCGAAGTGGGCTTGCAGATCTTAAAGAATTTCGGAGGTCTGGTATGATTATTTTACCTGCAATTGACATCAAGGACGGCAACTGCGTTCGCCTCGTGCGCGGCGATTACGGTACGGCGCACAAGGTCGCAGAGGACTATATGCAGACGGCGCAGAGCTTCGTGAAAGCCGGAGCCGACTGGATCCACATGGTTGACCTCGACGGTGCGAAGGACGCAAAGCCGGTCAATACCGACATTTTCCTCGATGTAGCAAAAAATACACCCCTCAAGGTCGAAGTCGGCGGCGGTATCCGCACGATGGAAACGATGGAAATGTACCTTTCCGGCGGCGTATCCCGTGTGATCCTCGGCAGCGTAGCGCTCAAAAATCCCGATCTTGTGGCGCAGGCAGTCAGGGAATACGGCGAGAAGATCGCCGTTGGGATCGACGCGAAGAATGGTTTCGTAGCAGTCGAGGGCTGGCTGGATGCATCGACGGTGGACTATATTTCGCTTGCGAAGGAAATGGAGAAAATGGGCGTGAAAACGGTCATTTTCACAGACATCTCCAAGGACGGCACGCTCTCCGGTGTCAATGCGGAACAGCTTTCCGCTTTGCATGAAGCGGTTTCCATGAATGTCATCGCATCAGGCGGTGTGCATACGATGGAGGATATTAAAATTTGTAGCAAGATGGGACTTTACGGCACGATCGCTGGCAAGTCGCTCTATCAGGGAACGCTGGATCTTGCCGAGGCAGTCGCCTATACCAAAGCCTGAACGGAGAAGGGAAAAATGGCTGAGATTCGTGTAATGACCATCGCAGATTACGACGATGTGTACGGTCTGTGGCTGCACACCCCCGGCATGGGACTCAACACCACCGATGACAGCCGGGAGGGGATCGCCAGCTATTTGCGCCGCAATCCCACCACCTGCTTTGTCGCTTTTGCAGACGGAAAGCTCATCGGCTGCATTCTTGCGGGGCATGACGGACGGAGAGGGTACATCTACCATACCGCTGTGCTCCCGGAGTACCGGAATCAGGGCGTTGCCCGTGCGCTTGTGAACCATGCTATGTCCGCATTGGAGCAGGATGGCATCCATAAGGTCGCGCTGGTGGCATTTGAGCGCAACGAACTCGGCAACGGGTTCTGGGAGAAGATGGGCTTTACCGTCCGGGACGATCTGGTCTACCGGAATAAAGCGATTCATGAACTGGAACGAATTGATACATAAAGGAGGGCAATATGCTCGCAAAACGAATCATTCCCTGTCTGGACGTGCGTGACGGCAGGGTGGTCAAGGGCGTGAATTTCGAGGGCATCCGCGAGGTCGGAGATCCTGTGGAATGCGCCGCAGAATACAACAAGCAGGGCGCAGACGAGATCGTGTTCTATGATATCACGGC
>JAFPXW010000252.1 GCA_017394565.1 Oscillospiraceae bacterium
GAGCTTCAGGCAAAGTATGGGCTTTTTCAGAGGGTACAGCAGCTGAATGCCCTTGCGGTTGAGCAGGTCAAGCGCAATGTGGGAAACCATCCCGACACACAGCGCATTTGCAAGCGGCCGGCAGACGAATGACAGCGAGAGCGTCATCAGCAGGACACCCAGCAGCGAGTGCGAGAAAGTCCGGTGCTTCGAGAATGCCCCCCACACACAGCACGTCAGAAATGCCGCTGCCCCCACGATGGTTGCCGTGCCGAAGGTGCGCCGGAAATAATCGAGAATGCCATTTCCGATGCGCAGGTCAAACAAAAGCGATGCCGCAATGACACCGATCGCGAGGACGGCGGCTTTGGTGGTTTCGCGGTGGAGTCCGGTATTTTTGCAGTCGATGTCGCAGATCGCACCGCCGAGTGCGCCGCCGGCGACGGCGGACACAAATCCCAGCATCGTCGTCGGACGGACTGCCAGTAATGCCGCCGTAACACCGGCGGGAACGTGAGTTTTGCCAAGCATGAATGAAATTCCTTTCGTATGTTCTTGATTCTATTATACTTTGAAACGCAAACATTGTCAAGCTTTGGCAGTTTCAAAAATGGGACAATCAAAAAAGAAACCCGAAAGCCGGATCAGGCTTTCGGGTTTGCTGTATTGTTGGGAAACAGCTCATAGCCGCTGTACCGCGCCATCCGGAACACGGCGCGACAGCTTTGCCATTGCCCAGACGGTCGCAGAGATCAGCAGAACGTCCGCTGCCACCCAGGCTACCGGAGACGCAAGGCTGATACCCACGAATCCGTAAGCGCTGACGAGCACGCCGACTGCAAATACACGCGCGGCAAGTTCCACGATACCGGCGCTCATCGGCAGGAAGCTGTAGCCCATGCCCTGCAGGGAATTGCGCAGGACGAACAGCACCGCCAGAAGTGGATAGAACAGACCGCAGATCTTCAGATAGCGCACGGCATATTCGAGGATGACTGCGAAAGCCGGATCGTTTTTCGAGAGGAACAGATACACGAAATACTGCCCCAGAAAATAGTTGAACAGATACGCCAGTACAGAGTAGGCCAGCGCCGTGAGGTTGCTGCTGCGCAAGCCCTGACGGATGCGGTCGATCCTGCCGGCACCGAGGTTCTGACCGCAGTAGGTCGCCATGGTGATGCCCATGGATTCCATCGGGCCGCAGACCACGTTCTGGATCTTCTGCGCGGTGGAAACACTGGCGATGATGTCGGGGCCGAAACCGTTGATGGCAGTCTGGAGAATGATCGTGCCGATCGCCGTGATGGAGAACTGGAACGCCATCGGCAGGCTGATGCCGCAAAGTTTCGCGACGTGTTCCGGACGAATAGCGAATTCATCACGTTCAAACGTCAGGACAGGGAATTTCCGATACATATAATAAAGACAGCACACAGCGGAGATGCCCTGTGCCAGAACCGTTGCCAGACCTGCGCCCATGACACCGAGATGGAACACGAGGATCATCAGGAAGTCCAGCCCGATGTTCAGGACAGACGAAACGGCAAGGAAGATCAGCGGTGTGGTGCTGTCGCCCATCGCACGCAGGAAGCCGGCGAGGAGATTATAGAGGATCGTCGCGGCCAGACCTGCAAAAATGACATACAGGTAGCTTGCCGACATATCGAGAATATCCTCCGGCGTATCCATCAGCCGCAGCAGGGGACGGCAGTAGACCAGCGTCGCCACGGTCAGAACGACGCAGACGGCGGATGCGATATAGACGGCATTGGTCATGTATTTGCGCATGAGCTTCATGTCGCCTGCACCGTAAGCCTGTGCTACAGGGATCGAAAGTCCCGTGCAGAGCCCCATCGCGAAGCCTACGACCAGAAAGCACACGGCACCGGTCAGACCGATGGCAGCGAGTGCATCGGAATTCAGGCATTGCCCGACGATCGCGGTGTCGGCGAGGTTGTAGAATTGCTGAAGAATGTTTCTGAAGACCATCGGAATGCAGAACCCTAAGATCAGCAGCAGCGGTCTGCCTTTTGTCATATCCTTTGTCATGACATCATCCCTTTCCAATGCTAATAACGTTAGCGTTTGCCGAAAGCAAGTGGGTGGAGGGTGCGCAGCAC
>JAFPXW010000253.1 GCA_017394565.1 Oscillospiraceae bacterium
AAGAAGGACGCTTGTTCAATTTGCTAAGTTGTTAGCATTGTTGGCGGTGGGGGGAAGAAACGCGCCTGTTCTCATAACAGAACCCCCAAAATTGATTTCCGTGAGCAGCACGCATCGCCACTTGACAAAACGTTCAGTTTGTGGTATCATCATATCATAGCGTTCCCATACGTTTAGTCGTTTTCAAGAAAGTTGAGGTGATCGTTATGGCACAGGTCACAAAGGACACCATGATCGGCGACCTGCTGAATATCAATCTTGAGGCAGCAGCTCCGATCCTCATGGGCATCGGTATGCACTGCCTGGGCTGCCCGGCTTCTCAGATGGAAACCATCGAGGAGGCTGCTGCGGTTCACGGTGTGGATGCAGACGAGCTGGTCAATATGCTCAACGAAAAGCTCGCTGAGTAACCGGAACCCAGACAACGAAAAACCGCCTTGCTGTGTACGCAGCAGGGCGGTTTTGCTTCTTGTCAGGTTCTCGCTCAGATCACGACCTGATTTTTCCCGTGAGTCTTGCCTTGATAGAGTTTCTCGTCCGCTTTGGAGATCCAGCCGTCGTTGGTCAGGCGCTCGTCATACTGCATCACGCCGATCGTGACGGTGATCTGTAAGGGCTTCCCATCGTACCGGAACGGCTCATCGGCGATCCTCTGCCGCAGCGTTTCCAGCACCGCTATCGTGCAGCGCCCATCTCTGGAAAGGACGATGAATTCCTCGCCGCCCCACCGGCAGACCGTGCAATTCGCACAGGTCTGTCTGGCGATCGCTGCCACCTCATGCAGGATATAGTCGCCGCAATTGTGGCCGTAGGTATCGTTGACTTTCTTGAAATTGTCGATGTCCAGCATCGCAAGCCATCTGTTGTCCGGCTTGCACGGTTCCGGCTGATTGAGTACCGCCAGCAGATAATGCCGGTTATACAGCCCTGTCAGATTGTCAACAAGCGCCATGTTTTCCAGCTTTTCCTCTGATTCGATCGCGATCTTGTGGTAGAACCAGACATAGATGATCACGATGCTGAACGCTGCCACCGAATTGAACAGGATCAGGATGTTCATACCGCTTTCGGGGATCGTATACAGCGGTTCATGCGTCCGCGCGTAGACGTAAACACCGGCATAGCAGATCACATGAATGGCAATGACCAGCGCCAGCGGCAGTTCGCGTTTCAGGATGCGCGCGTGGAGGTAGCCGTTGTAGCTGATGCAGGCCATCATCCCCAATGCATACAGCTGAAACGCCGGTTCTGTTCCCAGACAGATGACACCAACGATCATCATCGCCATGATGACGGTATAAATGATGGTCGTGGCGATCAGGAAATGCCGTTTCAGGATGAGGTAGATGTTGGTGGTATTGATGACCAGCTTGACATAGATAAGGTACCGGATCACCGGCATCTCATAGACAATGCCCATCACCAGAAAGAACACATCCGTGAACAGCAGAAATCCCCCGCAGAACAGCGTCAGATTCCGCAGAAAGAGCAGTTTTTGTTCCGTGCCGTTCATAGCCTCACCTTCCGTACACGTCCGGCATCTCCTCAGCTTTTCGGACAGCCTCCTCCAGTGTCAGCCCTGCAAACGCCTGTGCCGGAAAGATCCTGCCGGACTTGCCGTCATTGATGAACGCACCGACGATGACGCCGGGGACAGCGCTTTCCGGTGCATTGGGAGCCTGGCTGCCGCCAAGATCCGTTCTGCACCAGCCGGGATCGGTCAGGCTGAGGATCACGTCCGTGCCGTTGTATTTCGAGCCGAGGTCGCGTGTGACCTTGTCGAGTGCCGCCTTGCTGGCGGAATAGCCTGCCTGCTGGGGATCGAGGTCGATGCCGCTGGTGGTGTTCACGATGCGCCCGAATCCGCGCTCTGCCATGCCCGGCAGGAAGTGATAGCAGATGCGCATCGGTGCGATGGTGTTCACCCGGAAGCTGATGTCGTAGTCCGACACCGGTGTCTGGAGGAATTCCGTCCGGTAGGCGATCTGGAGTCCTGCGTTATTCAGGATGATATCGACCTGTGTGCCGCGCCCGTCGATCTCAGACAGCATCGCATCCACGGCGTCCAGATCAGAAAGCTCCGCCTGCACCGCATACGCCTGCACGCCCATCGCGCGGACTTCTGCAAGCAGTGCGTCACAATGCGTGATGTCACGGCTGTGCAGGATGAGGTTGCATCCCTGTTTTGCCATTTCGAGTGCTGCCAGTCTGCCGATGCCGCGGCTGGCGCCGGTCACGAGTACCCATTTTCCAGTTACATTCATCATGATTCTGTTCTCCCTGTAGATTGTATGATTGTTCTGTATTATTGCTCAAATTCTGTGATCTTTTCGCGGAACTGTTCCTCGCCGTTGAGCAGAAAGACCTGTCTGCCGTTTGCGATGCGGAAATTCTCCGGCGGTGCAAAGGTATCCCTGCTGATCGCACTGCTGATATTGACGTGAACATCAGAATTCACAAGGTCGATCATCGTATTCTCATCGAATCCGCCGAATGCGATGGCTTCCTGACCGGAATTGGAGAGCTTCAGCGTGATATTGGCGACATAGAGCTCCGTACTGCCGTACACGGATCCCAGGCAGGTGGAATGATCCGCCCTCTGGTCGATCGTGATGCCGCAGTCGATGATATGGACTCTGCTGTGCTTGCCGTGCAGGGTTCCCAGGGCTGTCGCAAATCTGCCGGATGCATAGTGATTGATCGCACTGTTGCGGATGGAAATATCGGCATTTCCGTCCAGCGAACCGATCAGGACACAGTAGCCGACGGAGAAATCGGATTCGATATGGCAGTATTTCAGCGACAGTTCCACATCGCCCGTCAGCGCACCGATGCCGACGCAGGTCTCGTTATTGCTGACAAGGTTGTATTCGCCGCGGTGAATGTGGATCTCGCCGCCCAGTCCCGAACCGATGCACACGCCCTTCTGACCGCGGCTGTTGATATTGAGCGGGCCGTCCTGTTCAAAGAGCAGGACGCCGTGGCGTGCGGTGTGGTGATTGCCGATGCCGTAGAATTCCGCAGCATTCAGGTCGATCGTCAGCGCCCCGTCGCCCTCCAGACACAGCCGCGAGGATTCCGGCACCTGGATGCCGGAACCAGACAGATTGTTCGTGCCGACGATGACGAGCGTCACATCAGAATGCTCGCCCAGCTCGATGCAGGGGCGGTTCTTGATATCAGAGAGATACGCATCCTCCAGCGTGATGCGCCCGTTGTAGCCGGGCTCGATCCGCAGGTGGATGTCGGTCTTCATCTGCGGTGTGCCGATGATGGCGATATCCTTGTAGACCATGCCCTCTTGCCCGACGGAGATGTCGGTCACGCCGTCGCGCATCAGCTTGGAGAGGGAGATGCGGTTGGTCTTGCCGGCAATGTAGAGCTTTTTGTTATGGCCGTCCACACGTTCCTGGTAGTACTGCCGGATCTCGGCAATGCATTTTTCGGGAATATGCTTCACGACCTCCGCCTGCGGACGGGCGGTGTAGTAGCCCTGGATCAGATCCGCGCCCAGGTGGATGACGGTCTGCAATTCCTCCGTCGTTTCCACACCCTCTGCCAGCGCCAGGATATGGTTATCGTGGCAGAAGTCAATGATCTCGCGCACAAAATGCTGTTTCTGCATCTGGTTCTGGATGCTGCTGAGCAGCGAACGGTCGATCTTGACATAGTTCGGCATATAGCGCAGCAGATTGCTGACATTGGAATAGCCCGTGCCGTAGTCATCGACGGCAATGTCGATCCCGAACCGGCCGAAGTAGTCCTTCAGGCGTTCGAGGTCGTCGTCCTTCAGCTCCGCCTCCTCCGTCAGCTCCACAACGACATTGGCAGCGTACTGCTTGAAATACGCATCCAGCTTGACCGATGCGGAATCGCTGATGGGGACGCCCGGGATGCTGTTGATAAAGACTCTGGCATCGCCGAATGCCTCCGGATCCTCTTTCAGGATGCCCATGACATTGAGGAAGGTGTAGCGCTCCACATCGGACAGTCTGCCCTGCATGGCGGCGTACTTGATGATGTCCAGCGGCGAGATGCGCTGCTCGGTCTGCGAACGCATCAGCGCCTCATACGCAAAGATCGAACCATCCGTCGCGCGGACGATCGGCTGGAAGTGATAGGTCAGCAGATTCTCGTCGAGGATCCGGGTGACCAGCTGGTATTCCTCGCGTTCCTGGGGCTTCAGGGCCTCGTAGGAATGTTCGGAGATCTCAAATTTGTTATTCTTGATGCGCTCCAGGTGCTGCTGCATCTGGTTGAGGATGAGGTTCCGGCGCAGCACCTCGAAGCCGCGGCAAAGCGTACCGCACCACGCCCGGAATGTCTCGTCATAGCTGCGCGGCCCGGTGCCGTAATTGACCGCCGCATAGCCAAAGCACTCGTTCTCGAAGAACAGCGGCGTGAAGAAGTACGCGCACGGCTTCTCGCGCTCTGCATACAGCTCCGGCAGCATTTCCGCCGTCGGAAACAGCTGTCCCGGCTTGCTGTCTGCTTCCTCACGCTTCCGGAAATACCGGATGGCGTGCAGCATCTGCGTCGGGTAGCCTTCATTCGGGAGATGCGTGCTGACATCCGTGTGCTGCCAGTCGCTGCCGATGCACAGGTGGAATTCGCGCACGCCGCCCAGCTGGTAGATATAGGAATAGACCGTATCCAGAAAATCCGGCAGCGTGGTCTGGCACATCAGATCCTCCGACATCATATTGAAAATGGAGCTGTGCCGTCCCTCGGAGATATCGGTTCCCCATGTCTCGCGCTTGATCTGGTAGTGCGGCATCCCGGATTCGCAGCAACCGCAGCTCTCGCCGAAGATCAGTCTGGATTTGAGCCTGAAGCCCTCCGGGGTGCGCTTCTCCATGAACGCCAGCAGATAATCGAACGCATACGCGCCGAATTCCTCCGCCGGGATCAGCGCCGACGTCAGCGACTGCGGGCTTGTCTGCCCCTCATAGGTCGAATCATAGCCCACCACGGCAATGTCCCTGCCGATCTCCACGCCGTGCGCGGTCAGCACCTTGCACAGACCGATCGCCATCTGGTCATTCGCGCAGGCCACGGCATCCGGCAGCGGCGAGGTTCTGGACAAAAGCTGTTCTGCGCACAGCTCACCGCTTTGATACCAGAAATCCCCGTAGAGGATATTTTCCGCAGTGACCGGCAGATCGTGGTCGCGCATGGCATCCTCGAAGCCCTTCAGTCGTTCCTTGGAGTGCTTGTGCCACTTCTTGCCGCCGACGAATGCGATGTTCCGGCATCCGTGCTGTTCGATCAGGTGCGATACGAGCTCATATTCCGCCGAGTAGCAGTCCGTGCAGATGCTCGGAAACAGCGCACTTTCCTTCTCGATGACGATGATCGGTGCGGAAAGGACGGATTTGAGATGCGCTTCCAGCTTCTGCGCCGCGTGTTCGGTCTGGATGCTGTCCTTCAGGATGATCGCGCCGTCGAATTTTTCCGGATTCATCAGGGAGAAAATATTCGATTCTCCGGCCTCATGCGCCGTGGTGTCCTGATATTTGCGATACATGGAAAAGATACAGACATCGTATCCTGCTTCAAAACTTTTTGTCAGAA